>JANNUW010000121.1:0-4051 GCA_031414095.1 Hyphomicrobium sp.
CAACGACAAGGTGCCAACGATCGCCGCGGTTGTAATGATGGCTGGCCCCATCAGCAGCCCGGCATAACTCGCGGTGAGGACCGCGCCGGTAACTTCGGCCACACGATCCGGCGGCGCCAATCTTGCGATCTCGGCAAGGAATACGCCGTTCCAGCCACTGGCGGTCAATCCGAACAAGAATGCCGTGATGCCGAGCGCGCCGGGCGGCATCAGGGGACCGCCGAACACCATGGCGAGCGCAGCAGCGCTCATGCTGAACCCGAGGCCGGCAAGAACCGTGCGCGATGATAGTGATTTGGTTGCAACCAAGCCCCAGAACAGGCGTCCGATCAGTCCCCCTGCTTGGGCCGTCGCGAGCAAAACACCCGCGCTGATATGGGATAGCGCCAACTGTTCGACTGCAAACGTGACCAAAAACGCGTTCAATCCCAATTGCATCGCCGAGAACGGCAAGGAGGGAAAGCGAGCGCTCGCAACCCCGGGTTTTGCCAGACGAACGTCACCGCCCCACGCAGATCGAGCGATTTTCCTTCGCCCTTGGCCAGAGCGTCGTAACGGCGGCTCATGAGGCGCAGGACAATCGCTGTGAGGATGCCTAGGCCCGCGATCAGCCAATATCCGGCGATAGGAGCGCTCAGTGCAATCAACGGCAGCGTCAACGACCCGAGCATGGCACCAATTTGATTGCCAGTCTGGCGGATCGAGAAAATCAGCGGACGCTGCGCGGGCGTTGCCAACTTCGACAGCAAGGTCGAACTTGCCGGTGTCTCCGGACCGAAGGCGAGGCCAATGCACAGTCCTGCGATGACCAGCGTAATGCCGTCACCGCGCGTTGCCAACGTCATGCCAAGGGCAACAGCCAAGGCGCAAAAAGCTGCGACCTTGCATGGGCCGAACTGGCGCGCAAACTTGCCACCGTAAAGCGATGTCGCCATGCCGACGGCAAAAACGGCGGTGGTGAAAAGCCCCACGTCAGCGACGCTCATAGCGAGTTGCGGTGCGAGCACGCCTGGCGCGAACAGGGCGAGTGCCACCAGTGCTTGTACACCCGTCATGGCAATCAGCGCCGGCCACAACGGGGCAATCGGGATGCTGGCGCTCTGCGCCGGCAGCTGTATCATGACGGCACCACAATGGAGGTCGCACGATGCCTGGAATTTCGGTTCATGTTGTCGATGTGACGCGCGGGGTTCCCGCGACCGGAATGCATATCGAAGTGTTCGCTTACGCACCCCAACGCCATCGAATCGCTGATGGGCTTCTTGGCGCAACCGGGGCACTCGATCACGCAATTACACGAGAGCGCCTCCAACCCGGTGTCTATGAAGTCGTCTTCCATGCCGGCGCGTTTTTCACCGCGCATGGCATTTCCCAGTCCGATCCGCCGTTCCTGGGCGAAGTGCCGTTCCGTTTCACTGTCTTTGATGCTGCTCAACACATCCACCTGCCCATGAAAATTACCCCTTGGGGGTTCTCGCTCTATCGGGGGAGCTGATCGACTGCCGGTTAACGCAGGCGGCGCGAGAGCCCGGACACGCGCTCCATGACGATCAGAGCGATAACGGTCACCGCGATCATGACGCCCGAGACGGCGGCGATCGTGACGTCGAGTTTCCCTTCGAGATCCTGCCACATGCGGATCGGGAGCATGTCGGTGCGTGCATCGCGCAGGAACAGCGACACCGGCACGTTATCGAACGATGACATGAACGCGATGAACGCACCTGCTAGAATACCCGGCCTAATCAACGGCAGCGTGATACGCCGGAACGTGTAGAGCTGCGACGCGCCGAGGCTTGCCGAACTTTCGAGCAACGACGGGTTGAGTTGCGCGAGGGCCGCGACCGTCGTCCGCACAACGTAGGGAACGCACACCACCATGTGCCCGATCACTAAGGTGACGAGCGAGATCGGCAGTCCGATCAGCGAAAAGAACATCAACGATGCCAAGCCGAACGCCAGCGCCGGTAGCACCAGCGGCGACATGAACAAACTGTCGAGGACACGCGCGGTCCACTTTTCCGATCGTGCGATGGCGAGCGCCGCAGGGCGATCCGGGGCGAGCGCAACCTCTCTTCGCGGAGCTGGTCGCGCGCGGTGTCGATGTCATTGTTATCGGCGGTTCTTCCTGGCTGCTGCAATCCGGCCAGCAAGCGACGCGGAAGATTCCGGTCGTCGCGGCATTTGCCGAAGATCCTGTCGCCGCCGGGTACGTCGCCAGCCTCGGCCGTCCCGGCGGAAACATGACCGGCCTAGTCACGATCACCGGTCTTTCCGAGCTGGTCGCCGAGCGGCTCCAGATTTTGCGCGAGCTGGCGCCAGAGGCGAAACGGGTCGCCTTCCTGTGCCCACGATCATCCTGGGAGGTCTACCACACGGGAGCCGGCAAGGCCGATGTCGAGCCGATATTTGCCGAGCTCAACCGCCCGGATGAATACTCCGACGCTCTTGCCGTCATAATGCGCGAACGAGCGGACGGCCTGGTCGTGCTGGGCGGCCCGGTCACCTACTTCCATCTACCGCGAATTGTGGCATTTGCCGCGGAGAATCGATTGCCGGCGATTTACAACTTTTCCGGAAGTGGTCGAGGCCGGCGGCCTGATGTCGTACGGAGCGAGCGTCTCAAGCCACTTTCGTCAATTGGCGGGGCTGGTGGACAAGCTGCTCGAAGGGGCACATCCCGCCGATCTGCCGATCGAGCAGCCGACTCGACTAGGGTTGGTGGTGAATATGAAAACGGCCAAGGCGCTCGGCCTTACCATCCCGCCCTCCCTGCTGCTCCGCGCCGACGAGGTGATCGAATAAGCGGTCAGGTCAGTCGCAAATTATCCCGCACACGACAGCGCAGCACCCATTTCTGCTATAGGCGCCAAGTCCTGGCAAGGATACTGTTGCTTGACGTTGTGGGGTACCGAGCGCCACCATGCTTCCATCCTGCGCGGCTTCGCCGACGAGGTGATCGAATGAGGCGGCGCGAGTTTATCACCCTCCTTGGCGGCGCGGCGGCAGAATCGCTCGCGGGGCCGCCGTCCGCCATCGCTCAGTCGTTGGAAACGAATTTCCGGGTAGCGGTTTTCACTACCCTGCCCCCGGTCTCCGATATCGCCGGGCTTGGCCCTATCTCTCCTGCCTTCAGGACCTTCGTGCAGGCCATGCGCGACCTCGGGTACGTGGAGGGTCGAAATCTCGTCCTGGAGCGTTGGGCGCAGCAGGCGAGGGCCGAACGGTATGGAGAAATCGCAGCGGATCTGGTCCGTCGCAAGATCGACGTGATCGTGACTATCGACAATGCAATGGTCCAAGAGATGAAGCGGATGACGAACGCGGTACCGATCGTCATGGCAAGCAGCTTCGATCCCGTTCAGGCCGGTATTGTTGCAAGCCTCGCACGACCCGGTGGTAACATCACCGGCTTTACCAGCGACGCCGGTCCCGAGTTCGAGGCCAAGAGGCTACAACTGCTCAAGGAAGCGCTTCCCGAGGCGACCCTCGTCGCCTATCTCGCGCTGAAGAGCGATTGGGAGAGCCTGGAGGGAAAGAGTATTCGGGCCGCTGCCACCATGTTGGGCGTGACACTGGTCCACGCAGAGCCGACTCCCTCTATCTATGTCGATGCATTCGCCTTGATCACTCGCGACCGGCCGCACGCACTTGTCGTCGCAGCAAACCCCATGAACTATGCCAACCGACAGATCATAGCTGATTTCGCGGCCGAGCGTCAGCTGCCCGGCATGTACCCCTACCGAGAATCCGTCGAGGCCGGAGGGCTGATGTCCTATGGGGCGAACTTATCCGACCTGTACCGCCGCGCCGCTGGTCACGTCGACAAAATCCTGAAAGGCGCCAAGCCCGGCGATCTCCCGATCGAGCAGCCGACCAAGTTCGAGCTGGTGTTGAACCTGAAGGCCGCCAAAACGCTCGGCCTCACCTTCCCGCAAGCCCTGCTCGGCTTCGCCGACGAGGTGATCGAATAGACGGTCAGTTCAGGCGCATTTTGCTGCGACGCAGCGATGCCTACTACGGGTCAGCCTCAACGATTGCGAGATTGCTC
>JANNUW010000122.1:0-1166 GCA_031414095.1 Hyphomicrobium sp.
GTTAAGCATCGAGAGAAAAAAGTATTTTGGGCTGCACCGCCTTATTACAGGCGCGATAGCGATGGTTGCGGGGGGCCGCAGTGGGCGATACAGCCAGGCCGTGCCGATGACGGTGAATGCATAGATTTACACTCGCTTGCACGCCGGCTCTCGCGGATGTTCCTTCTACTCTCGCGCAGCATTGTCAGTGCTAGATTCCCTTCCCGCACCACCATCGAGCAGTCGAACCCCGTCCGGCCTGCGACCGTATCCGTCATCCGTCTCCAAACGAGTGCTACCAAGCAAGTTTGCTCGTCTAGCCCGTTTGCGGCAACTCAACGCGGAAACAGCTGCCCCCGCCATCGCGCGGAAGGCATACGACAGTGCCGCCATGCCGGCTGGCGATCTGACGAACCAGCGAAAGTCCGAGCCCGACGCCACCGTCCTGCTCGCGTGATCCGGGCAATCGATGAAACGGTTCAAAGATCCGTTCGCGCTCGGCTACAGCAACTCCTGGAAGGTGGTCACGTCAACGACGTCGTCGAACGTGCAACCAGCAGCCTTCAGCACTGCCGCGAGATTGTGGAAGGCAAGCTGGACTTGGCGTTCGAAGACCGGCTCGGGCCATCCGTCTTCGCGGCTGCCGACCTGGCCTCGCCAAGGTGTTCGACTTCGCCGTGAGCTTAGGTTGCTCTGTCTTTCCAAGGCAGCGCTGGATTTCTAGGCGAGCCGCCCTTGTACGTGGGGGTTGAAGGGAATGCAAAGATCGTACGCGATAAGGCGGCATTCGCCGATCTTTGGATGTCTGATCTTGAACGTTGGTTCCCCGCAGGTATCGACACGCAGGGCATGGTGATGATCCAAGTCCACGCCGATCGCATCAACATCCCAATGGCTTGTTTGCAGGCGCACCACCGACATCGACTGTTCGAGCGATCAGCTCATCCAGCCAATACTCGATGCCGACTGAGCCGCGTCGGTCAGCAAAGAATAGCCGTTTGCGGGAATGGCGCTCGTACGGATTTCTGCGGGGGCGGAGAGCTCCGTCCCTACCACGATCCTATGTGATTGAAATTATATTGTAATTTTTGCGACCTCGATCATCTATCTCTCCCAGGGTGTTCGCCGGTCGGACTGAAAATTCTGCTAACGTCACGCCGCTGTCCATTGTCCGGCTCGCCAACCAA
>JANNUW010000123.1:0-6194 GCA_031414095.1 Hyphomicrobium sp.
GTCGTCGCCTCCACCCCGATGCGGTGGCAAGGGCGCCCATGCTACATGATCGCCACTGCGGCGCCAGCTTACCCAGGCTGGGGCCCAGCGGGTGCCCGGGACCCAATACCAGCCGATTTCGTCGTCAAAGCCCCAGCGGCCATAATGGTATGTGGCCCAGCCAAATGGTTCGTCAGATACCCAAGTCCAGCCATATCCCCGGGCATAGACCCAGTGACCTTCAGTGTAGGGCTGCCAGTCGCGGTCGTCGATCACGGGCACAAAGACATAGTCACCATCGTGGGAAACCCAGTCACCGTGGTCGTCCAGACCGTCATAGAACAATGAAAAGCTGACGGAAGTCGCTGCCTGAGCCGTTGCAACAGGGCTCCAGTTGGGAGCGATGGTGGCCGGGACAGCGATAGCGATTACCGCCAAGGCGGCTGAACTTGCAAGCAAAGTGGTGAGTTTCATGGTCGTCTCCTAGGGGTCAAGTTTATCTGCACACTAACGAGCCGCTAAACAATTGGTTCCAAAGAGAATTATGTCGTTTTCTTGTCCGTAAACTGAACCGCAGATGAACGACCAATTGGGGTAGCATTCAGTCACGGTGCTGCAGGGTGGGCCAACTGGTGGGTTTGTATTGGAGTAATCATATGAAGAAGCTTTTATTTGTGGCGACCGCTGCACTTGCGGTAGCAACTGTCACGTTGCCCGTGCAGGCCGGGACATCAGTAGGCATCGCAATTGGCGAACCATATCCCGTTTATGACCACTATCCATCTTACGATCCCTCTCCGGGTTACCATCCTTATCCCGACTACGACGACGAGGAAGATGATGAGGATGACCAGATTTCTTGTTCGGAAGGCCGGCAAATCGTGCGCAATAGAGGCTTCCGGCAAGTGCGCCCCGTAAAATGCGTTGGTTCCATCTTTAAATACCGGGCGCTGAAACGTGGCACGTCTTGGAGTGTCCGCGTTGATTCGTATTCAGGCAGGATTGTAAATGCACGCCCGCTCGGGGGTTATTGATCGTCGGCCTCAGATGAATTAGCGGGTTGTTCCGTAAAGGATCGTCAAATGGTCAGGTACGCAATTGGACTTCTGTTTGTGCTCGGACTGATGCCCATGCCAACAACAGAAGCATCAGTCATTCCTGGTGAGGAACATTGCGTTGTCAATGTTCCCTCCTGGGATAAGCTCAACATCCGCAGCGGGCCATCAACAAAATCTCCGATTGTCAGCCGCAAGCGGTATGGCTCTTGCGGCATTACCGTGGTGGGCAATTGTCGGGCGCAATGGTGCCCGGTAGAGGATGGGCATATGAAGGGGTGGGCTAATCGGCGGTTTCTTTCGACGGTCTCACCGTCTCTCTATTGCACGGTCAGTCAGGGTCGTCGGAATGTAGTAAGGGCATTTCCCTCCCCTCAATCGCGGGTACTGGTTACCCTCAATAGGCACACATGTGGGATAGCCTTTCTGCCTTATGCCCGAGGCGGTTGGCAGAAAATCCGGGTGAATGGATGGGAAGGATGGATAGCCCGCATCGAAGTGAGTGGCCAATGAAGCTAGTGCTTTAGCGGGTGGCCATTCCAGTGGTCTAGCGCCCGTAAATGGGTAGCCCAACAAGCTTCAACAACCTGAACTATTGGTCCGTTTGGCATCGGATTTCATTTTGATGAAAATAATGCAGTTGAAGTTCGGAAGGAGACTTCCGGCGATCACACATTCCTCATGTTGTGGACCATTTCCAGCGGTTATTACCCGGAGAATAGCCGACTTTTTCGAGGCTCTCTTTGCAGGCTTGGATTGCTTGCGCTAATCGGCGAGGTTTTATGAAAAAAGACTTGGACCATAGGAACCATCTCAAGAATTGCCTGTTCTGTGACTGGTTGTCGTTCTCCGCTAGACAGCCCAGTCTATGGCCCTAGCGCACAGCGTCCCAGATCGCCTAGGGCCATAGCATTTTGGGATTCATTAATCTTGGTTGCGGTTAATACATAAGGCGAAAAACTTGCGATCTTGAGCATACTCTGCGGAATGTATGTCCGGTCAGGTGGATTGACCCCGCTACAAGTTTGACTCCGCCTAGCTTGCTGCAGATGGAACCTTTTCGCTCGTTCTGCGTTGATCCGCAGTTATAAGCGAAGTTCGCCAGCTTTGACTGATCGTTAGGGCTATCTTTCTGCCTATCGAACACCCGGCGAAGGAGTACTTGGCTTTGACTGCTCCACTTAGTTTACATCCTGTGCCGGCAGCGATAAGCTTGGCATTGGCGGTTATTGCATCATCGAATGAGCCACTCATTCTGATTATGATAAACTGAGAGTAATAGCCGCCAGCACATCGTTTTGCCGAGCTTTTCTGATCGAACCCGCTGCAGTTGTTACAAAGCACATTGGCGAATTGGGACTGGGAGAGTGGAACACTCCTCAATTGATCTCCCTGCTGGAAGCAACTGCCTCTGGGGCCGCAGAGGTCCATGCCTACGAGTTAACACTCGATCGTCCCGGACATGAACCGAGGTTATTGGTACTCAATGCCAAAAGGCTAGTCTACGATGACATCAGTCAGACTCGCATACTCTTAGCGGTTGCTGACGTGACCGAAGCTCGGGCGAACGATAAGATTAAAGACAATCTTCTACATGATAAGGATGATCTCATCCGAGAAAAAGCAATACTCCTACAGGAAGTTCAGCACCGGATTGCCAATAGCCTTCAGATTATCGCTAGCATATTAATGCAAAGCGCTCGAAAAGTGCGGTCCGATGAAACCAGTGGCCATCTCAAAAATGCCCATGGTCGCCTGATGTCCATTGCTGCAGTACAAACCCAGCTTTCTAAATCGAGTATGGGCAAAGTCGAGCTCCAGCCTTACTTTACGCAGCTGTGCAAGAGTCTTGGGGCATCGATGATTAATAACCCAGACTTGCTCTCAATCGAAGTACATGCCGATAAAACGAGCACAGAATCTGAGGTTTCAATGAGTTTGGGTCTCATTGTAACAGAGTTGGTCATCAACGCTCTCAAACATGCGTTCCCGGGAAATCGCAAAGGAAAAATCTTGGTGACGTACAAATCAGACGGCCGAGACTGGACATTGGCGGTGACCGACGATGGGGTGGGAATGCCCACGATTGCCGCCGATGCAAAGCCTGGACTCGGCACTAATATCGTTGAATCTCTTGCAAAGCGTCTAGAAGCAGAAGTTCAGGTTGCCAGCGCTAATCCTGGAACTGCAATTCGTATTGTTCACTCGCAAGCCGCCGTAAATCCCATTGGAAGGGCAGCCTAATGATTACTCTGCGAATTAACCCCTCAGCAGTTGGAAAGATTGCAATTGTGAGGGAATTAGGATGTTAACCCGATCAGTTGTCCTGGTTGTCGAAGACCATCCACTTATTCGGCTAAGTGCATTGGATCTAGTTAGTTCGGGAGGTTTTGAGGGAATTGGCGCTCAAAATGCCGATGAAGCCATCGCTATTCTTGAAGCGCGACCCGATATCCACCTGGTCTTCACCGACGTAGAGATGCCTGGCACTATGGATGGTATTAAGCTTGCACACTATATCAGGGGACGTTGGCCAAATGTTCGCTTAATCGTGGCGTCGGGCAAGTTAATAGTCGAAGAGAGTCAGCTGCCCCATGGCGCAAAGTTTTTTTCCAAACCTTACGGTGATCAGAGTATTATTGAAGAAATGACGAGAATGCTGGCCATTGTTGATGCTGATAGCCCGATAGGCCAAATTCCATCCAGCCAATGATTATAAACGATTCTAATCACCGTACTGTTCGACCGGGTGATCATCCGTTCCTCATGTTGTGGACCATTTCCAATAATTATTCACCGGAGAATAAATTTACAACTGAAGGAACTAAAGATCGGCGAAGACGCTATCTGTACTAAGCAGCTCATGTGTTCATTCTTCGTTGTAGTTCACATCTGTTTCAAATCGCTTTAAAAGGAGAATGATTTTGAGAAATTCACTGGCCATGGGCCTTTCCGCTATGTGTTTCACCCTCATGTCGTCAATGAGTGCCTCCGCGCAATCTGGGGCCAACGTCGGCGTGCTTAGTTGTACTGTCGAAGGTGGTATAGGGCTGATCCTTGGCTCGTCGAAAGAAATGGTATGCAATTTTGATCCGACCGATGGCAGCGAACCGCATCACTATACTGGAAGCGTCGGGAAGCTGGGCCTGGATATAGGCGTTACGAACGAAAGTTATATCAGCTGGCAGGTGATTGCTTCTGGCAACCTGGCGCCAGGGTCATTGGCGGGAAGCTATGTTGGGGCGTCCGCTCAAGCTACGGCTGGAGTAGGGTTAGGTGCGAATGTGCTCGTCGGAGGTTCCAACGAATCAATAACCCTTCAGCCGCTGAGTGTTCAAGGTCAAACAGGGCTGAATCTCGCAGTTGGCATTGGCACAATGAAATTGAACTATGCGGAATAACCACTGGCAGTTTGTCAGTGTCCACAACGTCGCAGAATTGTAGTTCGGTAAGACAGCTCCGCAAACAATTGCGCTGACGAAGTGGGCGTGAACTACAAGGAAGTATGCCTCTGGTGACAGGGGCATTCATCGTCATGGAAACCATTATTTGAAATTCGCTATACAGTTTTAAATATCGAACCACTGATTTATTTCGCTTTCCCGAAGCATATGGAGACATCATGCAGCAACATCAAATTGATAATATAAATGCAAGGACCTGTTGGGAAACGATAGGTTTGCGCGACGGAGAAACAAAAGTTGTTCTTATCGTGGAAACTGATCTTATCCTTGATACTGAGACCACAGGATTTGACGCTGACCTCTACCAAGGCCTTCTGGACGACGCGCGGGAATATGTGGCAATGCAAACTCACATAGATACGGTTGCTTTTTACAAGATAGGGGACCACTGAGTAAGGATTGATCCGCGAAAATCTCCTCCACAAAATTGGACTAAGTCGATGACTCATGAGGATAGCGGCGATGATTGGCGAGCTCATGTCGGCGAGCCAAATGAGCATAATGCGATTGATCTTGTCCGCGCTGGCGAGCCCGGCCGTGGGCGGGACGCAAAGACCCCTGAACAGATTCCGCCCCGTGGCTGGAGAGATATTCTTTGGCGGGTCTTTTGGGCCATCTCGGAGAATCGCATTCTTTCCACTTCTGGTGGCGTAGCATTCTTCGCACTTCTTGCGATTTTTCCAGGCATTGGGGCGACTGTCTCACTCTACGGCCTCTTTGCGGATGCAAGCACAATTGGGGAGCATATAACGCTGTTGGGCGGCATTTTACCTTTCGGTGTCCTAGAGATCGTCGCGGAGCAGATAAGACTTGTGGCTAAGCAACAAGATGAGACCCTAGGGGCGGCTTTTGTCATCGGACTGCTCGTTGCCTTTTTTAGTGCCAACTCCGGGATGGCCGCGCTCTGCGATGCACTGAATGTCGTATATGGCGAGCGCGAGAAAAGGAGTGTCGTTCAACTTTATACTACAACTTTCCTTTTTACTTTGGCGGGAATCGTATTTGTGATCCTCGCACTTGTCGGATTGGTCATCATCCCTCTGGTGCTGGAGTTCATTGGGCTTACGACTGCAGCGGAGTCCTTAATCTCGATCCTCCGGTGGCCCGTCCTTTTTGTGGCCATTGGAACAAGCCTCGCCTTCCTATACCGCTATGGCCCCAGTCGCAAAGACGCCAAATGGCGCTGGGTTACGTGGGGCAGCATTATCGCGGCACTCCTTTGGATTGCGGCTTCCATGCTGTTTTCCTGGTATGTCGCCACTTTCGACAGCTACAACAGAGTATATGGCTCCTTGGGTGCTGGCATTGGCTTTATGGTTTGGCTTTGGATTTCCGCAGTCATTGTGTTGCTGGGGGGCGAAGTAAACGCGGAAATGGAACATCAAACTGCCCGTGATACAACCGAGGGCAAACCTAAGCCACTCGGGTCAAGAGGCGCTACGATGGCGGACCACGTTGGAAAAGCGCAGCAATAACAAAGCTTGCTTTGTTCTGGAATCATCCCCGTTAGACCCATCACACCCCCCCTCGAAACCGTCTAATGCGTTTTATCCTCACTACGGTGAGGAACTAGGGATTTGACTAACCCATTGATACGTCCCTCGCGTTTGCATGGCCGGCGCTGCTCCGGATGGTCGAATTGGTGCCTTTGTCACGGAACCTTACCTTCACATAACCGTTAAAATCCCTGAATCTC
>JANNUW010000124.1:0-1451 GCA_031414095.1 Hyphomicrobium sp.
GAGTTGATCATCGCGGCGAGTGCGATGATCTTGCTGATGGTGGGCGTGTTCCGGCCTCAGACTGATGCTTATGGCGAGCGCATCGGCTGGGTCGCAATCCTGGCGCTGATCGTCGCGGGGATCGTGCTGGTCAAGCAGCCCGACGGTGCCGCGACGCTGTTCGACAATGCCTTCGTCATCGATGGCTTCGGCCGTTTCATGAAGTTGCTCGTGCTGGCCGGCTCGGCGATCGCGCTGGTGTTGTCGTTCGACGACTTTCGCGACCACCAACACATGAAGTTCGAATACCCGGTGCTCGTCTTGCTGGCGACCGTCGGTATGATGATGATGGTCTCGGCAGGCGATATGATCTCGCTTTATCTCGGCCTCGAACTACAGAGCTTAGCGCTTTACGTCGTGGCGGCGTTCCGGCGTGACGACGTTAAATCCAGCGAAGCTGGCCTGAAGTATTTCGTCCTCGGCGCGCTTTCCTCCGGCATGCTGCTGTACGGAGCATCGCTGGTTTATGGTTTTACCGGCTCGACCAGCTTCACGGTAATCGCGTCGGTGGCGAAGGCCGGGATTGCAGGCGGCAATATCGGTTTGATCTTCGGTCTCGTGTTCTTGATGGTCGGCTTGGCGTTTAAAGTCGCCGCTGTTCCCTTTCACATGTGGACGCCGGACGTCTACGAAGGTGCGCCGACACCGGTTGCAGCCTTTTTCTCGGGCGCCCCGAAGATTGCCGCCATGGCTCTGCTGTGCCGGGTGACGCTGGGCGCGTTTCCCGACTTCGTTCCTCAGTGGCAGCAGATCATCGTTTTCCTCAGCCTTGCTTCGATGCTGCTCGGTGCGTTCGCGGCCATCGGCCAGTCGAACATCAAGCGGCTGATGGGCTATTCGGCGATCGCCAACGTCGGTTACGCGCTGATCGGCTTGGCAGCGCACTCGACCGACGGCACGCAAGGCGTGCTCGTTTACATGGCAATCTACCTGTTCATGACGCTGGGCACCTTCGCGTGCGTCATCGCCATGCGCCGTCAGGGCGGCAACGTTGAGAACATTGACGATCTCGCTGGGCTTTCGAAGCATAATCTGCCGATGGCGTTCGCACTCGCGATGTTGATGTTCTCTCTGGCTGGC
Source organism: Hyphomicrobium sp. (assembly GCA_031414095.1). Lineage (GTDB taxonomy): Bacteria > Pseudomonadota > Alphaproteobacteria > Rhizobiales > Hyphomicrobiaceae > JANNFX01. Next base: position 1,120 of record JANNUW010000124.1, read on the forward strand.
ATTCCGCCGCTCGCCGGTTTTTGGGCGAAGTGGTACGTCTTTCTGGCAGCCGTCAATGCCAACTTGTGGTTCCTGGCTGTCGTAGGTGTGCTCGCGAGCGTGGTTGGCGCCTATTACTATCTGCGCATCGTCAAGATCATGTTCTTCGATGAGGCGGCGCTGCCATTCTTACCTGTGCGGCCAAAGGTGATGGCGGTTATGGCGGTCTGTGGCCTATTCGTGCTATTGTTTTCACTACCCTTCATTGGCGGCCCGATTGTCGACGCGGCGACGGCCGCGGCCAAGACATTCCGGTATTGATGACGTCGAACGATCAAGCTGCCCAGCCGCGC
>JANNUW010000125.1:0-6258 GCA_031414095.1 Hyphomicrobium sp.
CGCCGATGACCCCGACGATTCCGCCGGGCGGCAGCTTGAAGCTCAGATCGTCGATTAAGAGGCGGTCGCCATAGGCCTTAGACAGGCCTTCGACATCGACTACTACATGCCCGAGACGGGGACCTGGAGCGATCGAGAACGTGGCCTTGCCGACCTCCTCACGTCCCGACGCTTCGACCAGTTTGTCGTAAGCGGTGACGCGCGCTTTCGATTTGGCCTGACGTGCCTTGGGTGACGAGCGGATCCACTCCAATTCGCGGGCCATGGCCTTAGACTTGCCCTCGTCAGCTGACTTTTCAGCCTCCTGGCGCTTGGCCTTCTGTTCGAGCCAGCTCGAGTAGTTGCCCTTGTAGGGCACGCCCTGCCCGCGATCGAGTTCGAGCGTCCAATCGGTCAGGTTATCGAGGAAGTAGCGGTCGTGAGTCACGAGGATCACGCACCCCGTGTAGTCTTTCAGGAAGCGTTCGAGCCAGGCGACGCTTTCGGCGTCGAGATGGTTGGTGGGCTCGTCGAGCAGCAGAATGTCGGGCTTGGCGAGCAGCAGGCGCGTCAGCGCAACGCGGCGCTTTTCGCCGCCCGAGAGCTTGGTCACGTCGGCATCGCCCGGCGGACAGCGCAGCGCGTCGAGCGCCTGTTCGACCTGGGTATCGAGGTCCCACAAATCCTGGGCGTCGATCTGGTCCTGCAGAGCCGTCATTTCGTCGGCGGTCTCGTCGGTGTAGTTGGCGGCAATTTCGTTGTAGCGGTCGAGGATCGCTTTCTTTTCGGCAACGCCCTCCATGGCATTCCCAAGTACGTCCTTCGTGGCGTCGAGCTGCGGTTCCTGCGCGAGGTAGCCGACTTTGATGCCGTCGGCCGGTTTGGCCTCGCCGATGAAATCATCGACCGTGCCTGCCATGATTTTCAACAGCGTCGACTTGCCCGCACCATTAAGGCCGACGACGCCGATCTTGGCGCCCGGCAGAAACGACAGCGAAACGTCCTTCAGAACCGTTTTGCCGCCCGGATAGGTCTTGGACAGCTTATGCATGTAATAGACGTACTGGTGAGCAGCCATGAAGGGGCGCCTTGGTTGGATTCGATCTGGGTTTGGCGCTGTCTACCTGATCCGGCCCCTGGGCTCAATCGGGTGTTCAAACACACCAGCGCGAGCATTGACAGCATTGCTTGCAAGATTTAAAGTTGTTGTATGGCAACCGTAACGATCCGCAATCTTCCCGACGACGTCCGAGATAAGCTGCGCGTGCAGGCGGCCAAGCGCGGCCACAGTATGGAAGCTGAAGCGCGCGCCATCTTGGCCGCCGCCGTGCAGGACCCGCGCGCCGAACCCACCACCCCGAGTCCGGCTATATTGCAAGACTGGGTTGCCGCAAACCGTCGTCCAGGCGACGTAGACGGCAGTGCCACGGAAACGTTTATGGCTAGCCGGCGCCGGAACGCGATCCTGGAGACGATCGCTGATGGCCTCGATCCGGTCACGGCGTTTGGCAAAAACCTCGACCGGATACTCAAAGAGGCCGGCTGGACGAAGGGCGATCTACGCAAAGCGATCGCCGCCAAAAAATGATCGTCATCGACAGCTCGGCCGTCGTAGCGTTTTTGCTTCGCTTGCGCGGCCACGAGATCGTGGCTAGACGCTTGTCCACGTCGTGCATATCGGCCGTGAATTTTAGCGAAGTCCTGGCGCGCATGACCCGGGACTTGATCGAGCCACAGCAGCTTGCGCCCAAATTACTCGAGCTCGGCTTGACACTGGTCGATTTCGACCGCTCGCAGGCTATCGTTGCCGGCGAGATAAGAGAGTCGGCGCGATTGCATGGGATAGGCTTTGCCGATTGCTGCTGTGTCGCGCTTGCCATCACGCGCGACCTTCCAGTGCTGACCGCCGACCGCGCGTGGCAGATCATGGCCGATAAGGTAAGCGTTGAATTTTTGCGTTAGACACCTCCGCGATCGAACGCCGCCGTGCCGCGGCCTGTCCCGCAAGCGAGCGTCTCTTGACGTCCCGTTGACCATCTCAGACAGCGCATTTCGTAACCATCTGCCGCTAGCATCGCGCGTGGGCAGAGGGCCGCGTCGTCGCGTGCGCTCGTGGGTTTTCGGGGAACACAGAACAATGGCCGCGCCGCGCTTGATGATCCGCAAAGTCATGCTCAACATTCAGGGCCGTATTCGCCCCTGCATTCAGGTCCAGGCCGACGTGCCGCCCGCGATGGCGGCCAAGTTGTCGGAGCACTTTTTGCAGGAAAACTTGTTCAAGCGCTCGAGCTATGCCCAGGGCTGGCCGCCGGGCGTGCCGACGCCGGCCCCCTCGCTCGCGCCGCATCTGGCGAACTTTATCAAGAACGACGCCTGTCCTGAAATCACGGTCAAGACTATCCTTGCCGGTCAAATGTACCAGGCGCAGGGTGCGTGGGAAGTGATGGCCTTCGAATACGTCGCCCAGCGCTCCTTCGACGCCTTGTGCAACATGATGGTCACGGTTGCCGAATTCGGCACCGAAACGACGTACGCTCCGCTCGGGTCAGACTTGGCTGCGTTTGCCGCTGACCTCGCCGCCGACGTTGCAGCGGTTCCAGAGGCCGTAGCGGTAGGCGCGCCAGACGGGCTCGCGACCGCTGCGTAAATCGGGCACGGGGTCGTAGCCATGCGTGCCCCACGGATGACAGCGGCATAGCCGCGACAGCATCAGCCAGAAGCCCTTCCAGGCGCCGTTGCGGTCAATGGCGTCGAGAGCATACTGCGAGCACGTCGGCAGATGCCGACACTCCATGCCGATGAGCGGCTTTAGGGTCCAGCGGTAAAGGTGGATCGGTGCCTTCAAGATTGCGCGCATTAGGCTCATGAGTGAACCTGCGCCAAGGCTTTTTCGACGGCATCGAAAACGAGCAACGTCGAGGCGTGCCGCGAGCGGTAGTTGCGAACCGGCGCCAGTAGGGCGAGGTCGCGCCACTTGCCGGAAGGCGGCGGTCCCGTGCCTTGCAGCATGTCGCGCATGGTTTTGGCCACGGCATGGAACTCGTCCGGTGTGGTGCCGATGATTTCACGGCCGACGATCGATGCCGCCGCCTGACCGAGCAGGCAGGATTTGACTGTTTGGCCGTAACCGGTGATCCTGCCGCCGTCCACATCTACGTCGACGGAGATCGTCGAGCCGCAAAGTTTAGACTGAGCGCTCGCCGTGGCGCTGGGCGCACTCAGCCGCTGGGCGTTCGATATATTGCCCGCAAACTCCAGAAGCTTCGTGTTGTAGACGTCATCAAGCTCTGCCATTGCCGCTTTCTTTTGGCTCGTCGTGCCGGAGGACACTCCACGCGGATCGCACTATATATCGGGTTACATATAGGAAACATGCGCCGCCGTTTTGAGTTGCTCCGTTTGGGCGCTCATCGCGGCCGGCCTCGCCACATAGCTCATAGGCCTCCATGACAGACATCCCCCAAAGTACGTTTGCCGGCCGCGGCAGCTCCGCAGAGGTCGAGGACGGCACCATCTTCGCGCCGAAGTTCGACGCCGACGGGCTTATTCCCGCGATTGTGACCGACAGCGCCTCGGGCGAAGTCTTGATGTTCGCCTGGATGAACGCCGACGCGCTGACGGCCAGCCTCACTACGCACGAAGCTCACTTCTTCAGCCGGTCGCGCGGAAAGCTTTGGAAGAAGGGTGAGGACAGCGGCAACATTCTCATGATTGAAGACATGCGCACCGATTGCGATCAGGATGTCCTTCTACTGCGTGTGAACGTGCGCGGAAAGGGCGTAGCCTGCCATACCGGCGCGCGCAGCTGCTTTTACCGCCAGCTGGCTCTGGGTGACGGCTCCCCACCAGGTTCCCCGCTGGCGATTGTAAAACCACCGGCAGCCGCCGCCCGTATAAACCATAAGTAGGAGGGTTTTAATGCGTTCTTGCTAGACTCAGTTCACTCTCGACCCGGAACTTATGCAACGGTTCAGCCATTCCTCAATCGGAACGGCAATCGCAAATACAAGTTCAGTCGTCGAGCAGCGGCTTCGGGCGTCCGAAGTCAGCAAATGAGGTTGCCATGTCGACGGGAAAAATCGGACTGGCGTTGGGCGGCGGCGTTGCCCGCGGTTGGGCGCACATCGGCGTTATCCGGGCGCTGGCCAAGGCTGGCATCAAGCCCGACATCATTGCCGGAACGTCGATCGGTGCCGTAGTCGGCGGCTGTTATGCGGCGGGACACCTCGATGACATCGAAGACTTCGCGCGCAGCCTCACGCGGCGTCGCGTTTTCGGCTTTCTCGACTTCAATTTGACGGGCACCGGCCTCATCAACGGCCAGCGGTTGTGCGATCAGCTCGATAAGCACATGGGCCACCGCAATATCGAAGACCTCGAAAACCGCTTTACCGCCGTCGCGACTGAAATCGGCACCGGCCATGAAGTCTGGTTATCGCGCGGCCGCATCGTCGATGCCGTGCGGGCGTCCTACGCCCTGCCTGGCATTTTCAAGCCAGTTAAGATTGACGGCCGCTGGCTGTTCGACGGTGCTCTCGTCAATCCCATCCCCGTGTCCGTATGCCGGGCGCTGGGCGCCCGCTACGTGATCGCGGTCAATCTCAACGTCGATTTTTCGAGCCGAGGCACCTCGACCGCCGGCATCGGATTGGACGCCACGCTCGCCGATCCCGAGATCGAAGCCGCGCCAGTCACCGGCAAAAACGGCATTGCGATGCGCCGGCTTTTACAACGCCAGATATTCGGCAAGGGCGATGACGCGCCGGGCATTTCGACCGTCGTCGTCGACGCGTTCAATATCGTGCAGGACCGCATTGCCCGCTCGCGATTGGCCGGCGATCCGCCCGATGCCATGATCAGCCCGAAACTGCACGGCGTTGGATTATTCGACTTCCACCGCGCCGACGAAGTTATCGCGCGCGGCGAGGTTGCGGCCCAGCGCGACATCGAAGACCTCGGGCGCGAAATCGAAGCCCGGCGTTGCCGGATCAGCCGCCCCGCGCTGACGGCTTAGACGCGCACGTTAAACTGTCGGGCGAACGCTCTCAGCCCGTCGCCAGATAACTGCGCATGGATGAGGCTTCCATTTCCACTTCGGCCACGTGATTTTTAACGACGTCGCCGATTGAAATGATGCCGACCAATCCGCCGTCTTCCATGACCGGCAAATGCCGGAAGCGCCCTTGGGTCATCAGTTCCATGAGCTCATCGAGCGCGCTGCACTCCTGACACGAAACGACGTCGGCCGTCATCACGTCACTGACTGGTTTTTGCAAAGCATCCGCACCGCCCTCCGCGATGGCGCGAATGACGTCGCGCTCGGAGATGATGCCCGCGACGCGGCCGTTCTCGCCAACCACGACGATGGCACCGATCCGCTTGGCATGCAGTTTGGTCGCGACTTCGAGAATGCTGCAATCGGGCCGCGCAGTGGCAACCGTCCGGCCCTTCAGTTTAAGGATCGTTGCAACGTTCATTTCGACGTCTCCTTTGCCGCAGATCTGGAGAGCACGTTCACATCCGTGCCCGCACAACTTCTTCCCTGTTTCCAAAATTGCGCGGAAATCGAAGGATACGCAAGGTCCTAATGCAGTGTTGGTTGCGTTTCATTTGCCTTCGCATTTGCGAGATCAAACCATCCAAACGAAAGCAGGCCTGCCAGAAAGCCGCCAATATGCGCTTCCCACGCGATTGCGCCTGAGGCGCCGCCGGTTCCATAGCCCAAAACGGCAAGTGCATTGATCACGAGCCATATTGCAGTTGCGAACTGCATACGACGGTCGGCGAGGGTTTCGGCAAGCGTCATCAGGCGCACACTGCGCGGGTGGTCGCGCAATTGAGCGACACCACCGTCGTCGAGCGCGGAAAATAAGAATCGCATGGTGCCCCCCATGAGCCCCGAAATAGCGCCCGATGCCCCGACAACCGGCGCTATCAATCCAATATTGAAGGCAAGAAATAAAAGCGCGCCCGCAATGCCGGTGAAAGCGAAGTGTAATAGAAAACGGATGGCGCCGATGCGCTTGGCAATAGCGCCCCCAAAGGCGAGCAGCCACGCGCTGTTGAAGCCCAAGTGCACAATGTCGCCGTGCACGAACATGTGCGTGAGGAACGAGGTCACCGCCGCTGTCTGTCCGCCCGGCAGATCACCCGCCCCGCCCGAATAACGCCACGGGATGAAAGCCATGAGCGCCACGAACCAGTCGTCGGTCTCCGGGCTAAAAAACTGTCGCGCCACATGCACGCCCACGATGGCAGCCAGCAGCGCCGTTACGACGG
>JANNUW010000126.1:0-3839 GCA_031414095.1 Hyphomicrobium sp.
CGGAGGTTAACGCGTGCGCATTCTCGACTTCCTGACAGGTCCACAGGGCCAAGCGGCCATCGACACTTTGGCAAAAACATTCAACATCCCGCCAGCTCAGGTCAAAGAGGCGCTCGCAGCTATCGTCCCCGAGTTCGCCCACGCGATCGAACGCCAGACGCTCAACCGCGGCGGCGTTGCCGACATCGTATCCTCGCTCGGCCGCGTGAATACCTCCCGCTCGCTCGATCAAACCGCCGAAAAGGCGTCGGCTGGTGCAAATGATACCGGCATCGACGTCCTCGAACAGCTCTTTGGCACCAAAGACAAAAGCCGCAGCGTAGCGGCGCGCGTCGCCCGCGAAACGGGTATTTCGGGCGATATTATCAAGCAAATGCTGCCGTCTGTCGCGGCCATGACGATGGCAGCACTAGCTAAGGGCAGCCGGTCATCCATCCAGGACGTCATCGGCAAGGTGCCGGGACTGAGCGCTGCCAGTCCGCTCGGAATGCCGGGCGGTAAAGGCACCGGCGGCGGTCTCCCGCGGCAAACGCCACTTCCTATACCCGGCGACAACCTGCCCGATATTCAAAACCCCTACGAGAACCTGCCCGACGTCATCCGGCGCGGCGGGACCCGGGTGCCGCAGGGTGGACCCGGCGCCGATGGCGGAGGCTCACCTGCATCTCTGGACGGCGCTATTCGCGACATCCTGGGGAAACTGCTGGGGTTCCAGAATCGGGGCTTTTTCGGCTGGCTGTTTCAAGCGATCATCATTCCGATGCTGCTGCGCATGGTGCAGACCATGCTGCGCCGGGTGTTCACCGGCCGCTGAACCGCTCGTGCCTTGGTATCGGACACTTGGGTTCTGATTGAAGAAACGTGGGTTGGGTCAAGCGTGAGCGCGACCCAACATCCACGGGTGGAGCCAGCCATGTTGAGTCGCGCGAAAAGCTTGACCCAACGGAGCGTCGGCATCGAGAATTGCATACCCTGGCTTGAGACACCCTTGTGGGCGCGCGCTCTCGCCCTACTTGCAGGCGCGCGCTTCCAGGCTGCAATCGTAGCCGTTTGAACTGGCCGAACAGCTTATGCGCTTGCTGGCGGCCTTAGAAAAGCGCGCCCAATCGGTGCCGTACTCGAAGGCTGTGAAACTTGACCACGATTTGATGGCATCGGCTTCTGCGGCTTTGCGCGTGCGCCCCGTGCCGGCACCCGAATGATAGTGCCCAACCTGACACGTGCGGCCACCCTCGCGGCGCAGATCGTGGGCCGACGCAAAGCCGGTGTCATCGGCCATAGCGGGCGAAATTCTCGCCGCCGTACCGGCCACCAGTGCCAGCGCCACAACCACGCCGCTCGCAAAACCAAACAGTCTTCTCGCCATTTTGGGCTCCATCTTAAAATGTTTCCGTTCCAAATCCGTTCCGGACGTTGCCAGAATTCGCGCAGCGCCTCGATAGTCGCAGACAGCAACTGACTTAAAATTTACCAACCGAGACATCGCAGTCACACTTGGCACGTCCGTGCTACTTCGCGGCGACAACGGCAATTTCAACAAGCATACGTGGATCGACGAGCTTGGCTTCGACGCAGGCGCGCACCGGAGCATTCTGACCTCCGACCCAGGGTGTCCAGGCCTCGTTCATGGCTTCGCGATGGCGGATGTCGTTGAGCCAGATGGTGGCCGATACGATCTTTGATTTGTCGGTGCCGCATAGCGCCAGCAGGCGCTCGATCTCGGCCAGCACTTCGCCGGTTTGTCCCTTGACGTCGCGCGACAGGTCGGCGGGCACGATTCCGGCGGTAAATACGAGGCCATTCGCCTCGACGATCTTAGAATAGACGGCGTTCTGTTCGTGGCGCGTGATCGTCATTGTGAAGGGCTCCAAAGCAAAGATGTGCCGACGGCTCTTAGCAAGCCACGCCGTGAGCGCCAACCGATTCCAGGCGGCCGTGCGGGATCCGCCTATGGGAGGTACCTTAACCGAGTTGCAGGACAGACGCGCTCGCCCTATCAATTCAACGGTAGGCAGGGGGCGCGACCATCTCGCATCATCAGGTATGCGAAGTTGCCGTCGCTTTGACGGGCGTGGGATCTGCCTCATGAATGCAAAGCTGACAAATAACGGGAGCGGCATTCGGGTCGCCTCCAGCAACGCACCGGGCGCGATGCAGGCTGCGGCCTCGCTCAAAGCGGCACTGATGCCGGTTGGCGACCTTGGCACAGGCTTCATCCCGGCGCCGCGGAATTTTGCGCACCTGCTGGCCTTCTATTCCGCGAGCTACGACCCCGCCGAGCTGTCCGAGGCTCTGACGGCGGCCTTTCCCGGCATACCTCTTTCGGGATGTTCGACGGCTGGCGAAATAGGGCCCAGCGGCATGAGCGACGACAGCGTCGTCCTCATTGCTTTTCCCGCTCCCAGCTTCCGCGTGCACGCCGGCTTGATCGAGGGCGTGGGCGCCTTTGCGGTCGAACGTGCTTCCGAAGTCGTGCGCCGTTTGCGATCGAAGTTGCGGCTCGGCGGCGGGGAACGCGCAGGCGGCCGCGTCTTTGCGCTCATGCTGGTCGACGGCTTATCGAATGCCGAAGAAATGGTTGTCGCCGCGGTTCACTGGGCGGTCGACGACGTGCAGCTGATCGGCGGCTCGGCCGGCGACGCTCTCGCCTTCAATCGCACCTCGCTCATTCACGAGGGCCGGGTTGTCCGAGACGCGGCGATCTTGATCATGGTCGAGACCAACGTGCCGTTCAAGGTTTTCAAAACACAGAACTTCGAGCCAACGTCGGTGAAGCTTGTCGTGACAGCAGCCGACACTGAAAATCGCATCGTCTACGAATTGAACGCCGAACCGGCTGCCCGCGAATATGCCGCCGCTATCGGCCTGATGCCGGGCGATCTCGGGCCGTTTAGTTTTGCCTCTCACCCGCTCGTCGTCAAAGTCGGCGGCGACTACTATTGCCGCTCCATCCGGAACATGAATGCCGACGGCAGTTTGACGTTCTTTTGCGCCATCGACGAAGGCTTGGTATTCACGGTGGCGGAAGCCCAGGACATGCTGCGCTCGACGGCAAAAACGCTCGACGAAGTGACCGCTGAATTGGGACACGTCGACATGGTGCTGGGTTTCGATTGCATCTTGCGCCGCCTTGACGCTGAGAACCGCCAGATCCGCCATGACGTCGAACAGCTCTATCGGCGCCATCGGGTCACCGGCTTTCACACCTACGGTGAGCAGTTCAACGCCATGCACCTCAATCAGACATTGACCGGCATCGCCTTCGGCAGCCGTCCACACACGTCGAACGAAGATGGTGAGGGATGAGTTCATCCAATTCAAATGACCCGAGTGATAAGGCCAACTCGCAAGCTTTGACCAATGAACTCACGCGCCAGATTGCAAAGTTGACCAAGATCAATACGGCCCTTCTCAACCGGGTCGAGCGATCTATGGATCAGCAGGCCAACGCCTTTTCGCTGTTCCAGACCGCAATCGGCCTCGAAAGCCAGGTGCGCGGCCGCACCGAAACTTTAAAAAACGTCTTGAGCCGGCTCGAAATCGCCAACGACGAACTGGTTGCCGCGCGCGACGCTGCCGAACGCGCCAACCGTTTCAAGACGCGCTTTTTCACGGCCGTCGGACACGATTTGCTTCAGCCGCTGCACGCGGCACGGCTATCGTTGTCGGCCATGGGAGAGGATGGCGGCGACGGCCAGAACGAACGCCTCACCCTGCAGGTCGACCATGCGCTGTCGGCCATCGAGGACTTGCTGCGCTCAATCCTCGACATCTCGAAATTCGAAGCCGGCGTGGTGCGCCCGTCGATCGAAGTGACCCCGCTGCAACTTCTATTTCAA
>JANNUW010000127.1:0-18686 GCA_031414095.1 Hyphomicrobium sp.
TTGGCGCGCAGTGTGTAGCCTTTGCCGTCACGGCCTTTGGTGTCGATATCGACAGCGGTCTGGTCCATTTCGGCAGACGCCATTTGACTGGCGAGCGTGCGCTTCCAGATTAACTCGTAAAGACGTGCTTGGTCGCGATCGAGATGGCGGGCGACATCTTGCGGTTTGCGCGCGACGTCGGTTGGCCGGATGGCTTCGTGGGCCTCCTGGGCGTTGGCCTGCTGGGATTTGTATTCGCGCACGAACGGCGCGTATCGCGGCCCGAACTCAGATTTGATAGTGGCGTGAATATCCCGGATGGCTTCGGGCTCGATCGTGACGCCGTCGGTTCGCATGTAGGTGATGAGGCCGACCGTGTCGCCGCCGACATCGATACCTTCATAGAGCCGCTGGGCGATCTGCATGGTCTGTTTGGCGGTAAAACCGAGCTTGCGCGACGCGTCCATCTGCAATGTCGAGGTGCGGAACGGCGGATAGGGGTTGCGCTTGGCCGACTTTTTCTCGAGCGAAGTGACGCGGAAGTCGCCCTTTTCGATTGCCGTCTTGATGGCGTTGGCCGTGCCGCCTTCCTTCAAGTCGAGCTTCTTGACGCTGGCGCCGTTGATGGCGCTGAGACGGGCCGCGAACTCCTCGCCTTTGGCGGTCGCGAGCGTGGCGTCGATAGTCCAATATTCGTCCGTTTTAAAGGCTTCAATCTCGGCCTCGCGGTCACACACGAGGCGCAGCGCCACGGACTGAACCCGGCCAGCCGAGCGCGCTCCCGGAAGCTTGCGCCACAGAACGGGCGACAGCGTAAAGCCGACGAGATAGTCGAGCGCACGGCGCGCAAGGTAGGCTTCAACAAGGGGCTGGTCGATCTGGCGCGGGTGGGCAAAGGCCGTCGCGATCGACTGCTTGGTCACGGCATTGAACACCACACGCTCGACCGCGACGCCTTTTTTGATGACTTTCTTGTCGTTCAGAATTTCCAAGATGTGCCAGGAGATGGCCTCGCCTTCGCGATCGGGGTCGGTCGCCAAAATGAGCCGGCTGGCGCCTTTCACGGCCTCCGCAATTTCGCGCATGACCTTCTTGCCGCGGTCTTCCGAGTCCCAGTGCATGAGGAAGTCGTTGTCTGGCTCCACGGCGCCATTCTTGGCGGGCAAATCGCGGACGTGGCCATAGGAGGCGATCACCTTGTAGCTGGAGCCCAGATACTTGTTGATGGTCTTGGCCTTGGCGGCCGATTCGACGATGACGACGTTCATTGCGCGCCTTTTTTGGCTTGATTATTGGTCCCGTGAACCGTCAGCACAATCCGAGTGGACTGCTTCACAATCCCGGATTGCAGGCGACTGATTTGCATGAGGCGGCGGAAGATGGGTGATGAAAGGCACGCTGTCAAACAGCCTTAACGCCACCCTAGGGTCAAATACGGCTCAAATGCCTGTATCGAACACTCATATAAAGCACTGAAATAAAACAAAAATGATGTCATCACGGTTTTGTGATAACGTAGCAGGGCAGCACGTTGGAGTGCTGCCCCTGAAAAGAAATCGCGTTCCGAGCGGCCAGATTACTTCGCCGCGATCACGGCTTTTACCTCTTTGGCGACACCGGCGGCTTCAGCAAACTGCTTGGCATCGCAGTGCGTTTCCATCTTTTCCAGCATTTCCTCGACCTTGCCGCGCTTGTCGTCAGCCAGCTTTTGCGCGTCGGCGGTTTTGAAAAGGTCCATCGACATCTTGAAGCAGTCATCGGCGCTCGTGGGAGCTTCCTGCGCGACCGCTGCCGTTGCCGTGAAACCAAGCGCAACGGCGAGTGCCAACTGTTTCAGCATAATCGTATGTCCTCTTTCTCCTGTCGCAGCCGACGTCCGGCCACGTGTCTTCTCGTATGTTGTGTTTGATTGTGGCTGTTCAACGGCTTGCATACGGGCGCAGATGAGTTTTTTCAAATCGAAGAAGGCGCGCAACACCTCAGTCTTTCCAACGGGTTACAATGTTTTCGATCGCTGGTCTCAGCTCGCTGTAAGAGCTGAACAGGGCGTCGGGCACCATCTCCCGCATGGGAATGCCGGAGTAACCGTGCAGATATCCGATGACCGGCAGGCCGGCGGCGCGCGCGGCTTTGACGTCGTTCTCGCTGTCGCCGACCATGATGGCGCGGCGGGGATCCCCTCCGGCCAGTTCGACCGTCAAGAGGATGTGACCCGGATGGGGCTTGGCGACCGGGAAGGTCTCGAAACCCGCAATAGCGTCAAACAGATCTTCCATGGCGAGGGCCGACAGCAGCGAGCGGGCTAGCGGCTCCTGTTTGTTGGTGCACACGGCAAGGCGTGCCCCGGTGCCGCGCAGCGTGCGAAGGGTCTCCATAGCTAGCGGATAGGGCCGGCTGGAATGCGCGATATTGGCCTTGTAGTGGTCTAAGAAAAGGCCATGGAGCCGGTCGATTTCGGCGTCGGACGTCGGTGCCGGCAGGGCGTGCGCGGCGCTGGAAAGTGCGTCAGTGATCATGCGGCGAGCACCGAAACTTACGCTATCGCGCAGCTTTGCTGCGTTCGAGGGACCAAGGCCGATGCTCGACAGGCAGTGATCCGTCGCCCGGATCAAGTCGGGCGCGGTATCGACGAGCGTCCCATCGAGGTCGAAAACGATTGTGGTTCCGTGGAGATTTGACATCAATGCGGCACTCGTTTCTGAATATCTTGATGTTACGTCTTACGTCAGCTCGTCTCATCCTTGAAAGCCCGGCGTCTGCAGCCTAGACAGATCGAGAATTTTGCAAGGCCTCTCCGGGTGCTAAGTTCCCTGAGACTGGAAGGAACCAATATGACGCCTGCTGATCTGAAACTCGCTGCGGCTCAACGCGCGCTCGCTTTCATCGAGCCCGGTATGAAGTTGGGGTTGGGAACGGGTTCGACCGCAGCAAAGCTCGTCGAATTATTGGGCGCGGAGGTTAAACGCGGCTTGGCCGTCACGTGCGTGCCGACTTCGGAAGCCACGCGATCCCAAGCTCTTGCCCTAGGCATTGCGCTATCGACTCTCGATGAGACCCCGTTCCTCGATTTGACCATCGATGGCGCCGACGAATTCGACGGCATGCTGCGGTTGATCAAAGGCGGCGGCGGGGCGCTGTTGCGCGAAAAGATTGTCGCAACCGCGTCCGACCGCATGATCGTCATTGCCGACAGCAGCAAGCAAGTGGCGATGCTCGGCCAATTTCCGCTGCCCGTAGAAGTCGTGCAGTTCGGCGTCACGGCCACGCGCAACATGATTGAGATGCTGGCGGCCGATGCCGGTTGCCAGGGCGAAATAAAAATGCGGCTGCGTGGCGACAAGAAGCCGTTCGTCACCGACGGTGGCAACTTTATTTTCGACTGCGCCTTTGGCCGTATCGAAGATCCCGAAAGCCTCGATGAAGCGCTCAAGTTCATTCCCGGTGTCGTCGAAAACGGGCTGTTCCTCGGCATAGCCGACATCGCCGTCGTGGCGGGTAGGGACGGCGTCGTCGTGCTCGAAGCCGAATATGGCGAAGACGCCAACGTTGCCTAAGGGCTAGTATAAGCGCCATAGCACCTGCGCTTCTCTCTGGATTGGACCCATGAAAATTTTGACTGCTGCTGCCTTCACTGCCGTCTTTGCATGCGCGATGGCGTTAGCTTTTTCCGTTGGACAAGCAGCGGACGACGGCGCAGCGCCGGCCGTCACGGCTCCTGCAGAAGCAACTCCCGCCGACCCGGACGCAAAGGCTGCGGCATTGGAATTGATGGACGCGATCGGGGCTGGAAAAAATTTCGATAATTTGCTGGCGAAGTTGAAAACGCACGTCACGCAAAATGCCGAAAGTCCCGCGGCTCAGGCGTCGAACGACGCGTTCGCGCAGCTCGCTGCAAAATTTGCAGACTACAAAAAGCAGATGACCGATGAAACGGCCGCCCTCTATGCAGGCAAGTTTACGGCCGCCGAGCTGAAAACCGTCTCTGAATTTTATAAGTCGCCGGCCGGGGCCAAATTCATCGCGCAGATGCCAGACGTCATGGAGCGCGCGGGCGACATCGGCCAGAAATTTGCTGTTCAAATGATGAAAGACCTGAAGGCAGCCAAGGACGCGCAGGCGCCCAACTGAAGGGCCGCTCCATGCGCGACTACGACTACGACTACGACCTGTTCGTTATCGGCGGCGGCTCGGGCGGCGTGCGCGCGGCGCGCGTCGCGGTCGGCTACGGCGCCAAGGTTGCCATCGCCGAGGAATACCGGTTTGGCGGCACGTGCGTCATACGCGGCTGTGTTCCTAAGAAGCTGCTCGTTTACGCCAGCCGTTTTGCGGACGATTTTGAAGACGCCGCGGGCTTTGGCTGGAGCGTGCCCAAGGCGTCATTCGATTGGTCGCGGCTCATTGCTGCCAAAGACAATGAGATTACCCGCCTCGAAGGCATCTATCAGAGCAATTTGAAGGCCAGAGGCGCCACTACGATTGCGTCGCGCGCCGTGCTCGATGGCCCAGATAGCATCCGGCTGGCGGACGGCAGCAGCGTGCGGGCACGCAACATCCTGATCGCGACCGGTAGCACCCCTCATACGGACCCCTCGATCGAAGGCCATCAGCACGCGATAACGTCCAACGAGGCGTTCGATCTCAGAGCGCTGCCCAAGCGCATCATCATCGCCGGCGGCGGCTATATCGCGGTTGAATTCGCGTCGATCTTCGCAGGCCTCGGCAGCCAAACGACGCTCATCTATCGCGGCGACAAAGTGCTGCGCGGCTTCGATCTCGATCTGCGCGACGACCTCATGCAGGCCATGAGCGCGCGCGGTATCACTCTCATCATGAGCGAGCGTATCACGCGGATCGAGAAAACGGACGCGGGCCTTCATGCCAGCCTGACCTCGGGGCAAACATTGCAAGCCGACCAGGTCATGTATGCCATCGGCCGTACACCTCACACGCAAAAGCTTGGCCTTGAAGCGGCGGGCGTCAAAACTGGGCTGAAAGGTGAGATCAAGGTCGATGCCGTTTCGCGCACGAATGTTGCGGGCATTTATGCCGTCGGCGACGTGACCGACCGGGTTAACCTGACGCCTGTTGCGATCCGCGAGGGGCACGCGTTTGCCGACACTGTCTTTGGGGGTCAGCACGTTGAAGTCAGTTACGACACCATCCCCACGGCCGTCTTCACGACGCCCGAAATCGGTACCGTCGGTTTGCCCGAAGACGCCGCCCGTGCCGCGTACGAAGCGATCGATATTTACAAAACCCGCTATCGGCCGATGCGCAACGTGCTGGCCGGCCGCGCCGAGCGCACCATGATGAAGCTCGTCGTCGATCGCGCCTCGGATCGCGTACTCGGCTGTCATGTGTTGGGGCCCGATGCGGCCGAGATCGTGCAGATGGCAGCCGTTGCGATGCGTATGGGCGCCACCAAGGCCGACTTCGACGCCACTATGGCGCTGCATCCGTCAGCGGCCGAAGAACTTCTGACCATGCGCGACAAGCTCACGGGCTGATGGGGCTCGGCCAGTGCCGCAAGGCATCAACGCTACGAGATGGTTTTCATCCAACTGAGCGATGCGAGGGTGTCTGACTTCGGCCGGTATTCGCAGCCGACCCAGCCGCCATATCCGATGTTGTCGAGATGACGGAAGATGTCGTGATAGTTAATCTCGCCGGTGCCAGGTTCATGACGGCCGGGCGCGTCCGCAATCTGCACATGCGCGATCGTCGCCAGATGGCGTTCGAGGGCCGCGGCGACATCGCCCTCCATGATGTGCATGTGATAGCAGTCGAACTGCAAGGCGACGTTGGGCATGCCAACGTCTGCGATGATGCCGATGGCCTGTTCGGTGCGGTTCAGAAAATAGCCCGGCATATCGCGTGTGTTGATCGGCTCGATTAGGACTTTGATCCCGTCGGCCAGAGAGGCCTGCGCGGCAAAGCGGAGATTGTCGACGTAGGTGTTACGGCACGCATCTCCATCCGCGTCCGCGGGAGCGAGACCCGCCATGCAGTGAACTTGCCTGCATCCGAGCGCGCGCGCGTAGTCCAGCGCCGCGGCCACGCCGTCACGAAACTCCTCCCGGCGATCGGACAGGCAGGCGAGACCGCGTTCGCCCGCGTCCCAGTCTCCCGGTGGCATATTGAACAGCACTTGGCGCTGTCTATTTTCCGTGAGGTGTCGCGCTAGCTCGTCTGCTTGGAATGCGTAGGGAAACAAAAACTCGATGCCTTCGAATCCGGCACCGGCCGCCGCCGCAAAGCGCTCGATGAACGGCAGCTCGGTAAACAGCATCGACAGGTTGGCGGCGAATTTCGGCATGATCTATTGCGCTGCCGAAGTGGATTGCCGCGCGGCCTTGAGGCGCGCGAAATCATCGCCCGCGTGATAGGACGAGCGCGTCAGTGGGGATGAGGCCACGACGAGAAAGCCTTTAGACAAAGCGATGCGCTTCAGGTTTTCGAACTCGTCAGGCGGCACAAAGCGTCTGACCTCTGCGTGTTTGCGCGTCGGTTGCAGATATTGACCAAGGGTAAGAAAATCGACGCCCGCCGAGCGCAGGTCGTCCATGACCTGCAAGACCTCGTCGCGCTCTTCACCCAGGCCCAGCATCAGCCCCGATTTGGTGAACAAGCCCGCATCGCGCTCTTTCATATCTTGGAGCAAGCGCAGCGAATGGAAGTAGCGCGCACCCGGACGGATCGAGAGATAGAGCCGCGGCACGGTTTCCAGGTTGTGATTAAAGACGTCTGGCCGGGCACCTGACACAACCGCGATGGCGCTCTCTTTGCGCAAAAAATCCGGTGTCAGAATTTCAACCGTTGTCGCGGGCGACGCGGACCGGATGGCCGCAATCGTTTGCGCAAAGTGCAGCGCGCCGCCGTCGTCGAGGTCGTCACGGTCGACCGATGTAATGACGACATGCGCAAGGTTGAGTGCCGCGACGGCAGTTCCTACACGGCCGGGCTCTGCCTCATCGAGTGCACCCGGCCGTCCGGTCGCGACGTTGCAAAAGGCGCATGCGCGGGTACACAATGCGCCCATGATCATGAAGGTCGCGTGGCGCTTTTCCCAGCATTCGCCGATGTTGGGGCACGACGCTTCCTGGCAGACGGTCGTGAGCTTGTGGCCCTCGACGATGGCGCGCGTCGCCATAAACGCGGCCGACCCCGGCGCCCGCACCTTGATCCAGGGCGGCTTTGGCAGCGCGGGCGTATCGGCGTTGCGCGCCTTTTCGGGATGGCGCTCTACGACAGTGACCATGGGGCCCCGCAAGTCGAGGTGCGAAGAAGCATTGAGTTTATATCGCATTGCCCAGATGCCATTAAAAGGGGCCAATAATATTGGGTCAAGCCCTGATAAGCCCGACGATGTCTTTGACGCTGTTCAAGATCGGCTTGGCGATGGCCTGAGCACGCTGGCCGCCGCCGGCCAACACCTTATCGATGCTGTCGGGTTCGGCCATCATGCGGCGGATTTCATCGCCGAGCGGTTCGAGCTTGTCGACGGCGGCTTCCGCCAGCACCTTTTTAAAAGCCGAGAACTGCTGACCGCCAAAGTCGCGCAATACGCTTGCCTTCGACGTGCCAGTCAAGGCCGCATAGATCCCGGTCAGGTTCTCAGCTTCCGGGCGATTCGCCAGGCCCGCGACATCAGATGGCAGCGGCTCGGTATCAGTTTTCGCCTTCTGAATTTTCCGGGCGATGGTCTCGGCGTCGTCGGTCAGTGCGATGCGCGACAGATCCGAGGGATCGGATTTCGACATCTTCTTGGTGCCGTCCCGCAGGCTCATGACGCGCGTCGCCGGACCCATGATGACGGGCTCGGGTGCGGGAAAGAACACGCCGTCCGCATAACCGCTGGCAAGGATGCCGTCTTTGAAATCGTTGTTGAACTTTTGCGCAATGTCGCGCGCCAATTCAATGTGCTGCTTCTGGTCTTCGCCAACGGGCACATGCGTGGCGCGATAGGCGAGAATGTCGGCTGCCATCAGATTGGGGTATGTGTAGAGGCCGACCGATGCCGCTTCTTTGTCTTTGCCGGCCTTCTCCTTGAATTGCGTCATGCGGTTGAGCCATCCAAGGCGCGCCACGCAATTGAAGATCCACGCGAGCTCTGCGTGCTGGGGCACCTGGCTCTGATTGAAGAGAATGCTTTTTGCCGGATCGAGACCCGACGCCATGTACGAAGCCGCGACAAGGCGCGTCGCGTGGCGCAGCTCCTTGGGGTCCTGCCAGACCGTGATGGCATGCAGATCGACGACGCAATAAATGCACTCTGTGGTCTTCTGCATCTCTATCCACTGCAACATGGCACCGAGATAATTTCCCAGATGCAAGCTGCCGGTCGGCTGCATGCCGGAAAATACACGCTTGGTCGGTGTCGTGGCGGTCATCGTCGGTTTGCCCCTCTTCGTCGCGGCCCGCGTTATGGCTTGGGCGTCAGGGAATGTCTAGCGCCGCATCAGCGCGCGAAGGGTGCCCCGGCGCACGGCACCGGTGGCAAAAGCGCTCGCCAGATAAGTGATCGCGCCGACCCCGATGAGGACAGCGAGCGCGGAAAAGCGCACCGCAATCCCATTCGCCTGTTCGAGCCACGGATTAAGGACGATGGACGCGCCGTAGAGTGCGGCACCCATCAGCAGGCTCGAGAAAATAATGCGTGGCAGGGTATGCGTGATCTTGTCGTCCAATTGAAAGTGACCGGCAGCCTTAAGCCCGCGCCACAGTAGGATAGCATTCATCCAACCGCCCAGGGTCGTGGCCACCGCGATGCCCAAGTGCGGCATCCACCCGAGCGACCGGAACAGGAAGAAGAGCGCGACCGAGCCGATCGTGTTGGCGGTTAAACTCCAGCCTGCAAAACGCATGGGCGTCTTGGTATCGTGACGCGCGAAATACGCGGGCGAGAACACCTTGATCAGAACGAACGATGGAAGCCCGAGCGCGAAAATGGCCAATGCATAGGCCGTGAAGGGCGTGTCGCGCACTGTGAACGCGCCGCGCTCGAACAGCACGCGCACGATGTCGGATGGAACGACGGCGAGTGCAACCGCGGCAGGTAGCGTCAACAGCATCGCGAATTCGAGCGAACGGTTCTGGCTGTCCATCACGCCTTGCATGTTGCCGGCCCGCAATTGCCGCGACACATCAGGCAGCAATACGACGCCGATGGCGATGCCGACAATGGCAAGTGGCAGCTCATAGAGCCGGTCGGCATAATAGAGATGCGAGACGGCACCATTCTGCATGGTCGCGATCATGGTGCCAATCAGAATGTTGACCTGCGTGATGCCGCCCGCGATGACGCCGGGGATGCCGACTGAGACCAGCTGTTGCATGTCGGGGGTCCAGCGCGGCCGCTGCAGCCGAAGCCAGAAGTCGCTGCGGCGGATGCCCCACAGCAGATGCGCCAGCTGCAAAAAGCCAGCGATGAACACGCCCCAAGCCTGAATGTATCCCGCCATCGGATCATTGCGGTAGCCAAGCCAGATCGACAGCAGCATCGCAACTGTGAGGGTCAGGTTGAGCAGAATGGAGACCGACGAGCTCTCGACGAATTTGCCGAAGGAGTTGAGCACGCCCGAAAGCAGGGCCACCAGCGACATGCACAACAGATAAGGGAATGTGATCTGCGTCAGCGCGACGGCTAGGTCGAACTTGCCAGGCGTGGCGGCAAAGCCAGGCGCCAGCAGATACATCAGCCACGGCATCGTCAACATACAGATGATGGAGATGATGCTGACGATGAAGGCGAGCCCCGACATGGCTTCACTGGCGAACTGGCGCGCGCTTTCCTTGCCCTCGCCCTCGAGCTTTGATGCAAACAGCGGCACGAACGCCGAGTTGAAAGCGCCTTCGCCAAACAGGCGGCGGAACAGATTGGGAAACCGGAACGCAACATAGAATGCGTCCGCTACGGGTCCGGTGCCGAGCACTGCGGCGGCGATGATATCGCGCACGAAGCCCAGTACGCGGCTCACCAGTGTCAGTCCGCCGACGGTCGCAAAAGATTTATAGAGCTTCATCGCCGGTGCGGCCTGCATGAGGGTAAGGGGATATCCGGAGCGCGTTTAACACGCCGCGGCGAAGAATGGCTATTGGCTCGTGATCGCAGCGGCGTCGACCGCCTGCGGGACCGCCAGCACACGTTCGAGCCGTTCGCGGATTGTCTTCTGGCGCGTTTCGGCTTCGATTTTCTTGCCTGTGAGGTCGGTCACGTAGAACACGTCGACGGCTTTTTCGCCGAAGGTTGTGATGTGCGCCGAGGTTATGTCGAGCGACAGATCCGACAAGGTGCTCGTCAGGTCGTAAAGCAGCCCTGTCCGGTCGCGGCCCGTGACCTCGATTACGGTGTGCGCATCCGACAGTGCATTGTTGACGAAGACTTCCGGCTCGACTGTGAAAGCGTCGAGCTTGGCGGTTGCCGGGCGGCGCTTCGACAACAGGGCGGACAGGCGAACATCGCCGTTGAGGATTTTCTGGATCGTCTCGCCGATGCGTGCGCCGCGCCGGGTCTCGTCGGCGTCGTCGGCAAACTCGCGTTGCAAGATAAATGTGTCGAGCGCGAAGCCATCGCGTGTCGTCGAAATGTGCGCGCCCGCGATGTTGGCGCCGTTGGCCGCGCAGGCACCCGCGAACAACGCCAGCAGCCGCGGGTGGTTGGCGGCATAGACTGACAGCTCGGTCACGGACGTGAATTTGTCGGTCGTGCAAGCGGTCGCCAGTGTGAGTCCCTTCGCATCGGCCGACCGCACAAGGCGGGCGTGATCAGCTTGCTTTCGCGTTTCGGTGCGCAGCCAGTAATCGGGGTATTGACGATCGATGAACTTCGACACGTCTTGCGCAGGCCAATCAGCGAGCGCGGCGCGCAGGGCGTCTTGTGCTTCCGCCACGCGCTGCCGGCGCAGGCTTTGCGTGTGGCCGCCCGAGACCACCGGTTCGGTCTCGGCGTATAGCGTGCGCAAAAGCTGGCCTTTCCAGCCGTTCCACACACCGGGACCGACGGCGCGAATGTCGGCGACCGTCAGGATCAGCAGCAGTTTAAGGCGTTCGGGACTCTGCACGATGTCGGCAAAGTCGCGCACAGTCTTGGGGTCGGTGATGTCGCGGCTTTGGGCGACGTTGCTCATGGTCAAGTGCTGTTCGATCAGCCACACGACGGTTTCTGTTTCAGCCGCGCTCAAGCCAAAACGCGGGCACAACTCGCGCGCGATGCGGCCACAAACGAGCGAGTGGTCTTCGATGCGGCCCTTGCCGATGTCGTGCAGGAAGGCTGCCACATAGAGCACGCGCCGGTTTTGGATCGTCTTGATGACTTCACTCGACAGCGGCAGATCCGCGGCGACGCCGCCGTGCTCGATTTCCGTCAAGCCGCCGACGGTGCGGATCAGATGTTCATCGACCGTAAAGTGATGATACATGTTGAACTGCATCATGCCGACGACGCGGCCAAACTTGGGGATGAAGCGGCCGAGCACGCCCGCCTCGTTCATGCGCCGCAGGACCCGTTCGGGATCGCCGGTGCTGGTCAACAGATCGAGAAAAATGCGGTTGGCTTCCGCATCATTGCGCAGCTTCTCGTCGATGAGGCGATGCGAACGCCGCAATTGGCGAATGGCGTCGGGATGCAGGAAAGCATCGGCATGTTCGGCTTGCGCAAAAAAGCGCAAGAGATTTACGGGATCGCGTTCGAAGACATCTTTGCCGGCGATATTAATGCGGCCATTGTCGATGCGGAAATCGGTGCGCGCCCGGACCTGCCGGCGCAGCGTCCAACTCGACGGTGACAGCAGCTTGTTGCGCACGGGCGCAGATTTGACCTGCTGAATCTCGAGAGCGGCGCATAGAATTGTCGAAAAGTCGCCGACTTCCTTGGCGGTCAGAAAGTAGTGCTTCATGAAACGCTCGACGGCCTTAAGACCGCTCTTTCCCCGATAGCCGAGCTTTTCCGCGAGTACCGGCTGCAGGTCGAACGTCAGGCGCTCGTCGGCGCGGCCAGTCGTGAAATGCAAAAAGCAGCGCACGGTCCATAAAAAATCTTCGCAGCTCCGGAAGGTCTGGGCCTCTTGCGCGGTAAAAATGCCGGCCTGCACGGTCTGCGGTCCAACTTCGTGACCGAACATGTATTTGGACATCCAATGCAGCGTGTGCAGGTCACGCAGGCCGCCTTTGCCGTCCTTTACATTGGGTTCGACCTTGTAGCGGCTGTCGCCCGTGCGCAGATGACGCTCGGTTCGCTCGGCGATTTTGGCGTCGATGAAGGCGCGTTCCGTTCCGCGCACGACTTCGTTGCGGAAGCGCTCTTCAAGCTCGGCGTAAAGTTGCGCATCGCCGTGCACGTGCCACATGTCGAGCAGCGTCGTGCGGATCGTGATGTCGGCTTTGGCATGCTTGAGGCATTGATCGACGGTGCGCGTCGCGTGGCCGACTTTAAAGCCCAGATCCCACAGCACGTAGAGCAGGTACTCGGTGACGCTCTCGCCCCAAGGAGTTTTCTTGTAGGGAAGCAGAAACAACAGATCGATATCCGACCCCGGCGCCAAGAGCTCGCGCCCGTAGCCGCCCGTCGCGATGATGGCCATGCGCTCTGCGTCGGACGGATTGGTTGCCCGGTACACATGCGTGACGGTGTAATCGTAGAGCAGCCTGATCAACTCGTCCTGGAAGATGGCGAGCCCGCGGGCACAGCGCCGGCCGTTGCGATCGAGTTCGAGTGCGGCACGGGCCTGCGCGCGCGCGTCTTTCACAAGCGTTTTGAGACGCTCGACAAGAAACTTGCGCGCATCGGCCGGGTTGCCATGCGCGTTGAACAGCGTCGTCAGCTCGACGCGCAGCGCTATAGGATCGAAATAGGGAGCCGGCTTGGGCAGGGTTGCGGTCATGGCTCTTTGTTACTCAGAAGTTTGAGCCGGTACAGCGCTTCCAAGGCGGCCTTGGGCGTCAGTTCGTCTGGATTGAGGTTGGCGAGCGCCTCTTGGGCCGGCGATTGTTTTCCGCTCGCGGTCGCCCCGCGTGGCCGGCTGGCTGCAAACAACGGCAAATCGTCGAGTGGTTTGGGCGCTCCGGCCGGGCGGCGCTCGTTCTTTTCCAAGGCCAGCAGAACTTCGCCGGCGCGCGCGACGACGGCAGCCGGGAGCCCCGCGAGCTTCGCCACCTGGATGCCATACGACCGGTCGGCGGCGCCAGCTTTGACCTTATGTAAAAACACAATCTCGTCACGCCATTCCTTGACGTCGATGGTGACGTTGGCGACACCCGGCAACTTGGCGGCGAGCGCCGTCAGCTCGTGATAGTGGGTCGCAAACAGCGCTCGCGAGCGGCAGGCGTCGTGCAAGTATTCGACGCACGCCCACGCAATGGAGAGGCCGTCGAACGTCGAAGTGCCGCGCCCGATCTCATCGAGGATGACGAGCGAGCGGTCGGTCGCCTGATTGAGAATGGAGGCCGTCTCGACCATCTCGACCATGAATGTCGAGCGTCCGCGCGCCAGATCGTCCGACGCGCCGACACGGCTGAACAGACGATCGAGCACGCCGATGTGGGCCGATTGCGCGGGCACGAACGAGCCCATTTGGGCAATGAGCGCAATGACCGCGTTCTGGCGCAGGAACGTCGACTTGCCGGCCATGTTTGGTCCGGTGACGAGCCAGATGCGGGCATCGGGCATTTCGTCAAAGCCCGGCGCAGCGGATGGTTGCGCGCTGCCCAGAATGCAATCGTTGCCGATGAAGGGTCCGCCGTTGGCGCGGCGCAACGCGCTTTCGACAACCGGGTGGCGTCCGCCGCGAATGTCGAAGGCCGTGGTGGTGTCGATCACGGGGCGAACGTAGTTGTCGTTGACGGCAAGCTCGGCGAGCGCTGCCGTGTGATCGAGTTCGGCAAGGCTGGCCGCAATCGCGTTGAGGATTGCGGACGCGTCCGCGACGGCGCTGGCAAGGGCTGTAAACAATTCCTGTTCGATGGCGAGTGCCCGCTCGCCGGCCGACGCAATGCGGCCCTCTGTTTCAACGAGTTCCAGCGTCGTGAAGCGCATGGCGTTGGCCATGGTCTGGCGATGGCGGAATGTGTCCGACAGCGGAGGCGATGTCAGCGGCTTGGCGTTGAGCTGGGTCACTTCGATGAAATAGCCCAGAATGTTGTTGTGACGGATGCGCAGCGTTTTAACGCCAGTCTGTTCGATATAGGCGGTCTCGAGCGCTGCCATGACTTGGCGGGCGTCGTCGCGCAGCGCCATTGTTTCGTCGAGCTCTTTATGGTGTCCGGCGCGGATAAAGCCGCCGTCGCGTTTTAAATGTGGTGGTTGGTCGATGAGGGCCGCTGTCAGCATGGAGCTGAGTGATCCGCCGGCATGCGCGAGTGCGGCTGCGATGGCATCGAGGTCGTCCGGCAGTCCCGCCGACGCTTTGGCTTTTGCCAGGAGACTAGCACACGTCTTGGCGTTCGAGAGGCCATCGCGGATAGCTGCCAGATCGCGAGGACCACCGCGCGCAAACTGCAACCGCGCCATTGCCCGCGCGATATCGGGCGTCTGCTTGAGCGCTTGACGCAGGCTCTCGCGCAGGCTGCCGGCTGCGCTCAGGCGTTGTACGGCATCAAGGCGGCATTCGATGACGGCCGTGTCGCGCAGGGGACTGGAAAGCCGAGCAGCGAGTTCGCGCGCGCCCGCGCCCGTCACCGTGCGATCAATCGCGTCTAAGAGACTGCCCTCGCGCGATCCCGACGTCGAGCGCAGAAGTTCCAGGCTGTTGCGGGTTGGTGCATCGATCATCAACGCTGAGCCCGCATGCGAACGCCGTGGCGGGCGGATGACGGGCTTGCTGCCGATCTGAGTCAGGTCGACATAGCGAAGCACGGCGCCGATGGCGGCGAGTTCACCGCGCGAGAAGGCGCCAAAGCCCGCGAGTTCGGCCGTGCCGAGCGCGGTTTTCAATTGACGTTCACCGCTGAGGCTGTCGAAGGAAGCGGCCGGCACGGGTGTTGCCGCTGCGCCCGCCATGGTGATCCAGGCGCGCACGTCCGCATCGCCCAGGAGCTGATCGGCGGCGATGACCTCGCCCGGCGACAGACGCACGAGTTCGCCGGGCAGATCGGATTGCAAAATTTCGCTGGTCTCGAATTCTCCGGTCGAAATATCGAGCGACGCGAGCGCCACGTTCTGGGGCGATGCGGCCGTGCTGCCGTCGCTGCCGGGATACCGATAGAGCGCGCTGAGATAGTTGCGAGCTCCCGGCTGCAGCAGCGTGTCTTCGGTCAGCGTGCCCGGCGTAACGAGGCGCACGACGTCGCGCCGGACCACCGCTTTGGGCCCGCGTTTTCGTGCTTGGGCTGGGTCTTCGAGCTGCTCGCACACGGCGACGCGGTAGCCGAGTTTGATCAGTTTTTGCAAATAGTCGTCGGCGCGGTGAATGGGTACGCCGCACATCGGAATATCGGCGCCCTGATGCCGGCCGCGCTTGGTGAGAACAATGCCCAGTGCCGCCGACGCGACCACCGCATCGTTGAAAAACAGTTCGTAAAAATCGCCCATCCTGTACCACAGGATGCTGTCGGGATTGGCCGCCTTGATTTCCAGAAACTGCGCCATCGAGGGGGTGGCCTCGGCGGCAGCGGTCTGCGAGGGCGTGTGACTCACGGCATCGCTGCCGACCGCCGGCAACGCCGCGCCGCCGGGGGCATCTTTCGGTTCGTGTTTCGGAATTGAATGCGCCATCGCCCTGCCGTGTGAGTCGTGCAGTGGCACAGCCACAGCGGCAGTGACACAGCCACCGCCGAAAGTGGCATAGCGCGCCTAAGGGGTTGTGGGAATGGCACTTTCAACAGCGATGTGGCTCGGGCAGCATCGCAACGTGTCAGGCGTCCTGGGCAATACGGCTCTTGACTTCGTGGGGCGCTCCAAAATGATCAAAATAGCGCGGGTCGATGTTCTCGACCGGCATAATGATGAGAACGTCCGTCGTCCCGAACTGACGATCAATGACGGCGCCATCGCCGATAAAGGCGCCGAGCCGCAGATAGCCTTTGATGAGCGGCGGCATCCCTTTCAGCGCCGCCTTCACATCGATCTGGTCTTTGGCGATCATATCCATGGGCTGATGAAGGTGCGTGTGTGCCCTGCACCGCCATTCGGGCGGGGCGAGTGCGTGGTGATAGAGGAAGCTCAACGCCATGGCATGGGCAGATGAGTCGACGCCCTCGAAGCTGGCGCAGCCGATCATCACGTCGACTTTGTGCTCGCGGACATAGGTCCATAACCCGTGCCACAGCAACTCCACCGACCGCTTGTTGCGATATGGCTTCAAAACGCACGAGCGGCCGAGTTCCATGAAACGATAGCGTGGGGACAGTGACGCGATCAGCGGCGCGATATCGTACTCGTGCTGAGTGTAGAATCCGAGATGACGCGGGATTTTGTCCTGACGCAGAACCCGATACGTGCCGACGACATTGGGCCGGCGCGACGATACCCATCCTCTGGCCGACGACCGCGCGCTGGATCGGTCGATGACAAGCAAATGATCGCAGACCGCATCGTAGGCGTCTTGATCGAGCCGCCGCATACCCGCGACGACGCCGGGTACCGCCGACATCTCTTCGTAGAAGACGCGGAAGCGCAAGCGCTGGGCCTGCAGGACCTCGCGGCGCGAGCGCGCCAAACGGACTTCGAGATTGCCGAGCTGCCCGTAAATTTTTTCGCGTTTGGCCCGCAAAAGGGCCATACGTGCATGCAACGCGCCCGGTGTGAACAACCTCATGGCTGTGCGGCCGGCCGCGGACGAGGTCATGGCGCTGACGAGGCCAACGTCCGGCGCTTTTCGCCTGAGACGTTTGGCGAGCAAGCGGGCCGTGCGCATCATCGTAGCTGTCTCCGAAAGTTCGATTTCTGCTTGCGATTATGAAGCAAAACACGAGTCCAAGACAGCTTTACGACTGAGTTGAGACGAAAAGCGGCACTAAAATGGTCAGCCATCATGCCAGTGGCGCACAGCCCCATTTTGCCAGCAGCGCTTGTAAGTCTTCCACATCGAATGGTTTGGCCAGATAATCGTCCATACCGTTTTCGAGACAGCGGGCGCGATCTTCGGCAAAAGCGTTAGCTGTAATGGCAACAATGGGCGGGCGCTGAAGACCGGGACTTTTTTCAAACAGAGACCGGATCAAAGTGCAAGCCGCCAGGCCATCGAGGTGGGGCATACGCATATCCATCAAGATCAGAGCAAAGGCCGGCACGTCACCGGCAATCGTCTGCCGGACAAGGGCAACCGCCTCGAGGCCATTTGCAGCCGGTACGACGGCGCAACCGGCGCGTTCGATTATGCGCGTCGCGAGAAGCCGATTGACCGCGTTGTCTTCAGCCAGCAGCACGCGCGGCACGGTGACAGCGCTGATGTCGTCGAGCGATTCGCCGTCGTTTGATCGCCCGCGGACCTCCGGCGCCGATCCGCTTGCATCGCCCAGTTGAGCCAGAAACGAGTTCGGCCGCACGGGCCGCACGAGGTAACCCGTGAAGCCTTCATGCCGGAACGCGGCAAGGCCATCGCGGGCGATCGGGCTGATCAGCACCAAGCCTTTGACTTCGGCAGGGTGGGCCAATGCTTTTGCCTGTTTCAGCAATTGACCAGCCAAAATGGGGTCTCCATCGCCTTCGACGATGACACGGGTTATCGTCCGCGCGGACCCGCTGGTGTTGGCATTCAAAGCGGCGCGCGCTTCGTGCAACGGAGCGACCGTCACGGCGATCCTGGCCTCCTTTAAGTGCGTTGCCATGGCTTGGCGTTCGAGAACGCGGTCGCACGCGAGCAGCACGGCCATTGGCCTTTCAGCCTTGAGGCCTAGGGCTGACCGCACCCTTTCGCGGCTCGCCCTCGGCAATTCGATTGCCAAGGCAAAGGTCGAGCCCTGTCCCACAGTGCTGACGACGCGGATGGAGCCCTTCATGGCATGCGCCAATTGCATCGATATGGCGAGTCCAAGTCCAGTGCCGCCGCGCTGGCGCGTGATCGCCGCGTCGGCTTGTTCGAACTCAGTGAAGATCGTGGCCAAGTCGGTGCTTGTTAACCCGATGCCGCTGTCGCGGACGGAAATTTCAAACGCTTGATCGGCCGGATTGTTGGCAGGCTTGCCAGCCGTGACTGCAACGCTGACGCCGCCGAGGTCGGTAAATTTGATCGCATTCGACAACAGGTTGAGAAGGATCTGCCGTAGCCGCGCTTTGTCACCCGTAAACAAGCCACGGCATGCGGGCTCGACTGTCCACGCAATCTCCAGCCCCTTTTCTTCAGCGATGGGCGCCATCAGTTCAACTGCGCCCTGCACCGTTTCCATGAGCGCGAACGGTTCTTGCGCGAGGACCAGCTTGCCGGCTTCGATTTTGGAAAAGTCGAGAATTTCGTTGATCAGCGCTAATAGATTGCGGGCCGATTGATCGATGGCCGCGACGTAGGTTTCCTGATCGGGGGCGAGGGGCGTTTCGCGCAGCAGTCCAGCCATGCCGAGAATTCCGTTCATGGGCGTGCGGATTTCATGGCTCATGGCGGCGAGGAAACGCGACTTCGCCCGGTTGGCGGCTTGTGCCTGATCGCGCGCTTCCATCAGCGCGGCATCGGCCGCCCGCTCGTCGGTGACATCGCGGCCCGAGATTTGTGTTTCGGCGAGTTTTCCGGTGACGCGCAGGGGCGACGTTTCCCAGCAAATCCAGCGCTTGCCTTTCACCG
>JANNUW010000128.1:0-4454 GCA_031414095.1 Hyphomicrobium sp.
ACCACATTATTAGGAGCTAAACTCACAGGCGACCTCGGTAACGCGCCTGAGGGCACATCGACCAGCGATTACTGCTTGTTCCCTCATTTGGCGGGAAATTTGTCGTTCGGCATTTTGGGACTTTTGCAACAATATCGGCCATGAGCAGACTAAATGCCCATACCGTAATTATCATTCTGATAAACTGGCCATATGCAGGCATTCGGCTAGATGCGCAGCGGCAGCTGGGTTTATGAATGGTTCTTTTGACACAAAATGGCTAGTCTTGAATTCGGAGCGATCTTGAGGAAACAGAGTTGGAAAACCATGACGTTGAGGGCCATCTTGATCAAGGCGGCCGATTAGTATCATCGTTCGAGAGACCTAACAAATCTCTGGCTGAAAGGTTTCAACACTTTCTGCATACAAACCAAGCAGCGGCATCGCTGATTGTTCTGGCAACCTCAGTTGTTTTATTTGCCATTCTCGTAGGCTACAATATCTTCTCAGCTTTCGCCTTGTCGCTGATCGTACAGCAGGTGACCATCACAGCCATTATCGGAGCAGCCCAAACCCTAGTCATTCTTACCTCTGGCATCGATCTGTCGGTGGGCGCAATCATGGCGCTGTCATCGGTAGTGATGGGCGCATTTATTTTCCAATATGGAATTCCAGTGCCTATCGCGATAATTTGCGGCTTTTGCTTCGGTACCCTGTGCGGATTGATCAACGGTGCGCTGGTGGCGCTGATAAAGCTGCCTTCCTTCATCGTCACGCTCGGAACATCGCTGGTCTACTCTGCCGCCAGCCACATCTATACCAGTGGTGAAGCCATCGGAGCTCAGGACATCGAAAGGAGGGCGTCGCTGCTCCTGTTTTTCGGAAACAGCATTGACGTTGGTGGAGCGACAGTCACATTCGGTATTATCTCGATGGTCCTGCTGGTCTGCCTGTTGTGGTACATCCTCAACTTTACGGCGTGGGGGCGGCATGTTTATGCCGTTGGGGACAATCCAGAGGCGGCCAAACTGTCTGGCCTCCCCGTAACGCGCATATTAGTCACAGTCTATTCAGTCTCGGGACTTATCTGCAGCTTCGCCGGCTGGGTTCTAATCGGCCGCGTCCACTACATAGCGCCCGGCCTGGGCCAGTACGCCAATATCGAATCGATCACTGCTGCGGTCATCGGCGGCATCTCTCTCTCCGGTGGCCGGGGTTCGGTACTCGGCATGTTCTTCGGCGCACTCACTGTAGGCGTCTTATCACTGGGACTTCGTCTTTTTGTCGCCGACGCACAATGGGCATATATGTCGATTGGTGTGTTTATCATTGGCGCTGTTGCCGTCGACCGGTGGATCAAGAGGATTACGCCATGACCACCCACATTTTAACCGTTTGTAAGCACGAGATGGTTGGTCTGACGTTATCCTGATGTCGGTTCATCTCAGGATTTGCGACGCGCTGGTCAACCTGGCGACCTGACGCGATGGGCCATGAACGGACTCATGTGCCGCGGAAAACAGCGTTTCCATTCGATCACTTGGTCGACCCATACGGGGAGATTGGACTGCCATTACTTTTCCAATCTGTCTTCCGCCTGATTAATTGTGATGGAGCAGCCCTTCGTCTCAACTCATATTAAACACGTGCGCGACGATTATAGCGAAGTGCGCCTGCAACGCTGTCAATTCGTGGCAGGCCGCCGAATCATGGCGGTAGACCTGCCTTCAGCAAACCCTCAAGCCAAAGGGCGGCGACAGCTTCAGTTCCAAACGGCTCATTCGACACATATTCTTGGCAGCTAAAATTTGGCCTTGCAGCCAGCACCTCGACAACATGGCTCTTCGCCTCTTCCAACATACCGGCCATTGCGCAGCAGGCCGCAGCAACTATTCGTTGCCAAGGCGCATTGCTCGAGTTTCCCGTGGTCTTGTTGAGCGCGGAAACTGCCTCTAAATAGCGATGCGCCACGTAGTACGCCTCGGCTCGGAGCACACTGTACCAATCTGGGTGGAGGGGATTGAGACGGATAGCCCGATCAGAACATTCGAGAGCCTCCGTCGGTCGTCCCAAGAGAGCGTACAATTGGCAAAGGGTAGCAGGGTGGTAGCTATTGTTAGGGTTCAAATTTGAAGCCTGTATGAGGTGAGTTTCGGCGCGATCGAATTGTCGATTATTCATGTAGCACATACCAAGGATGGCGTAGCCACCGCTTTCGGCAGGATCGAGTGCGACGCTGCGTCTGGTCAAAGCAAATGCAGCATCCAAGTCCGCCTTCTGTTTTGTTTCGTGCCAGCTGTTAAGGTGAACAAGTGCCAGCCAAGGATAGGGCATTGAGAATTCCGGATCGAGTGCAATCGCATTCTCCAGATAGCTCCGCGCCTTTTTCATATCCTCCTTTGTAAACTTCTGATGGTGCTCAACCCCCCTAAGATAGTTGTCATACGCGTCTAAATCATCAGTAGGCTTGCGCTTGAGTTGGCCTCGTGTGTCTGCCTCAATTCGCCCCATAAGTGTTGCCGCCACCATATGAGTGACTTCATCCTGCACTGAAAATAAATCTTTCAGCTCTCTGTCATACCGATCTGCCCAAACATGGGTTCCATCGATGGTGTTTATGAGCTGTGCGGTGATGCGGACGCGGTCAGCCGATTTCCTTATGCTGCCCTCCACAAGATACCGAACACCGAGTTTGCGGCCAATCTCGCCCACATCGACCGGCTTTCCCTTGAATACAAAGGATGAGTTGCGGGCAATTACCAGCAACTGCCTAAACCGCGACAGCTCAGTGATGATGTCTTCGGTAATGCCGTCGCTGAAATACTCCTGTTCTGGATCACCACTAATATTTACGAAAGGAAGAACCGCGACTGATGGTTTTTCTTTTGTGGTGCCGGGGGGTAAAGCTGTGGGGTTGCTGTTCCCGCCTGTTCCGGCACGATAGACTCGTACGGGCTTGGCAATATTCTTGAGGGTGTGCTCGCCAAGATCCTCGAATGGTTGGGCAAGCTTGCCATTGACATGATCATGCACCGTGGCGGAGATATAAATGTCTCCTGGCTCCGCCAGCCCTTCAAGTCGCGCCGCCACGTTGACGCCGTCGCCGTAGAGATCGCTGCCCTCGACGATGACATCGCCGAGATTGATGCCGATGCGCAAGACGATGCGACTGGTTTCGGCCACACCCTCATTGGCCCCCGCAAAGCCCTTCTGCAGTTCGACTGCGCACTGCACCGCATCGACGGCACTGGCAAATTCCACCAGCACACCGTCGCCCATCAGCTTGACGACGCGACCACTGTGTTGGGCGACCATCGGAGCCAGCACATCACGCCGCCGCGCCTTGAGCGCTTTTAATGTGCCAGTCTCGTCTTGCCCCATCAGGCGCGAGTAACCAACGACATCTGCAGCCATGATCGCGGCAAGGCGGCGTTGGGGGCGTTTTTCAGCCATGTGGGTTGAGTACCTTCAGTAGGCTCCGTGGCAATGATCGTATCAAAAGCTGGGTCGCGAGTCTATAAGACCAAATGTCTGCTCCGGGTCAACATGAGACCAAGTGCAGCTTTCAAACCATGTCAGCTGTGCCCCTGCATTGTCCGTTGTCAGATAAATATGGACTTGTTGCAGCCTGATTGTGTGGAGGATCTGGCGCATCTGGTTTTTCATTTTAAGCGGCTTGCCTGCGATGATGCAAGCGTCTGGTTTTGAGTGTCTGGTGTTTGATCTTTTCCCTTTCTAACAAGATGGTTTGACCGCGCCCGAAGTACACATCGGCAGGTGTCAGGTTGGCGATACTTTCGTGGTAGCGCAGATGATTGTAGTGGCTGATGAAGTCAGCGATCTTTTGTTCGAGATCACCGGGCAAATAATAGTTCTCAAGCAGGATGCGGTTTTTGAGGGTCTGATGCCACCGCTCGATCTTGCCTTGGGTCTGGGGATGCATGGGCGCACCCCGGGTGTGATCCATGCCTTTGTCGCCCAACCAGTCTGCCAACTCAGCCGAGATGTAACTTGAACCATTGTCGCTGAGCAGACGTGGCTTATGAAGAATGCGCGCATCATCACAGCCTGAGGCTTGAAGCGCCATGTTGAGCGTGTCTGTAACGTCGGTCGCCTTCATCGTGGTGCAGAGCTTCCACGCGATGATGTAACGTGAGAAGTCGTCGAGGATTGTGCTGAGGTAAAACCAGCCCCAGCCCGTGACCTTGAGATAAGTAAAGTCGGTCTGCCAGAGCTGATTGATGGCTGTGGTTTTGTCTTTGAACTCATCAGCAGCTTTCATAACGATGAAGGCTGGGCTGGTGATGAGGTCATGGGATTTCAACAACCGATAAACCGAGGATTCCGATACAAAGTAACGCTTTGTATCGGTGAAGCACACCGCCAATTCGCGGGGTGAGAGGGTTGGCTCATCAAGCGCCAGATCGACAATCTCGCGCCTGACTTTATCCGGCACACGGTTCCACACATGGCCA
>JANNUW010000129.1:0-19896 GCA_031414095.1 Hyphomicrobium sp.
CCAAGGCTGTCGGCAAGGCGCTGATGAAGGTCATGGCCAAGATGGGCATCTCGACCTATCAGTCATACTGTGGCGCCCAGATTTTCGACGCCATTGGTTTGCGCCAGGCGTTCGTCAGCCGCTACTTCACGGGCACGCATACGCAGATCGAAGGCGTCGGCTTGCGCGAGATCGCCCGCGAAAGCGTCGAGCGCCATGCGAGTGCCTTCGGCAATGCGCCGGTTTTGGAAAACGCTCTCGACGTCGGCGGCGACTACGCATACCGCATTCGCGGTGAGGCCCATGTCTGGCGGCCCAACACGGTCGCCGATCTGCAGCACGCCGTGCGGTCGACCGATAACGCCGACGCGATGGCCGGCAAGGTTCCGCAGAAATTCCGCGAGTTTTCCAAAAGCATCAACGAGCAGGCCGAGCAGCTTTTGACCATGCGCGGCTTGTTTCGCATCCGCTCGGCCGAAGAAATGGGCCGCAAGCCCGTGCCTCTAGACGAGGTGGAATCTGCCGTCAGCCTCGTCAAGCGCTTCTCGACAGGCGCCATGAGTTACGGCTCGATCTCACGCGAAGCGCATACGACACTCGCCATCGCCATGAACCGTATCGGCGGCAAGTCCAACACGGGCGAAGGCGGCGAAGAATCGGATCGCTACACGCCGCTCGCCAACGGCGACAGCATGCGTTCGGCCATCAAGCAGGTGGCGTCAGGCCGCTTTGGCGTCACGACCGAGTATCTCGTCAACTCTGACATGATGCAGATCAAGATGGCCCAGGGCGCCAAGCCCGGCGAAGGCGGTCAGTTGCCCGGCCATAAGGTCGATGCGACGATTGCCAAGGTGCGCCATTCGACTCCGGGCGTGGGCCTCATTTCGCCTCCCCCCCATCACGACATTTATTCGATTGAAGATCTGGCGCAGCTGATCTTCGACTTGAAGAACGTCAACCCCGCGGCCGATGTGTCGGTCAAGCTGGTGTCCGAAGTCGGCGTTGGCACGGTTGCGGCCGGCGTCGCCAAAGCGCGCGCTGATCACGTCACTATCGCGGGGTACGAAGGCGGCACAGGCGCTTCGCCCTTGACTTCGATCAAGCACGCTGGTTCCCCATGGGAAATCGGCCTCGCCGAAACGCATCAGACACTCGTGGTCAATCGTTTGCGCTCGCGCATCGCGGTGCAGGTCGATGGTGGTTTGCGGACGGGCCGCGACGTCATCGTCGGCGCGCTCTTGGGTGCCGATGAATTCGGCTTTGCGACCGCTCCGCTGATCGCCGCCGGCTGCATCATGATGCGCAAGTGCCACCTGAACACGTGTCCCGTCGGCGTTGCGACGCAGGACCCCGTGCTGCGCGCGCGCTTCACCGGCAAGCCCGAGCACGTCGTCAACTATTTCTTTTTCGTCGCTGAGGAAGTGCGCGAAATCATGGCGTCGCTTGGCGTGCGCGAACTGTCGGAACTTATCGGCCAGACCGACATGCTCGACAAGGATCGCGCAATCGAGCACTGGAAGGCCCGCGGGCTCGACTTCGGCAAGCTGTTCCACAAGCCCACGGCCGCGAAGGGCGACGCGATTTACAATTGCGGTCGCCAAAACCATGGCTTGGAGAAGGTTCTCGACAACAAGCTCATCGCTCTGGCTATGCCCGCACTCGAAACCAAAAAGCCGGTACGCCACGAAATCGACATCCGCAACATCGATCGCTCGACGGGCGCCATGCTGTCGGGCGAGATCGCCAGGCGCTACGGGCACGCGGGCTTGCCGGAAGATACGATCTGGATCACGCTGAAGGGCACTGCGGGCCAAGCGTTCGGCGCCTGGGGTGCCAAGGGCCTGACGCTCGATCTCGTCGGCGAAGGCAACGACTATGTCGGCAAGGGCTTATCGGGGGCCAAGCTGATCGTGCGCCCTAACGCGCTCTCGGGCATTGTGCCGGAAGAAAGCATCATCGTCGGCAACACGGTGATGTATGGCGCCATCTTAGGCGAGTGCTATTTCCGCGGCATCGCGGGCGAGCGGTTTGCCGTGCGCAACTCTGGCGCCTATGCCGTCGTTGAAGGCACGGGCGATCATGGCTGCGAATACATGACCGGCGGCGTCGTCGTGGTGCTCGGGCCCACAGGGCGCAACTTCGCGGCTGGCATGTCGGGCGGCATCGCCTACGTGCTCGACGAGAAGGGCGATCTCGAAGCCCGTCTCAACAAGGAGATGGTGGAACTCGAGAGCATCAAGGCCGATAGCGCGCTGATGTTCAAGCTCTCGAAAGCCGATGGTGAAAGCGCCAGCCGCCCGCTCGCCGACGTCATGCTCGACATGCGCGAGCAAGACGCCGAGCGCCTGCACGCGCTCCTGTCGCGCCACGCCCACTACACCAACTCGGCCAAGGCGCAGGCGATCTTGAAGAACTTCGAAACCTATCTGCCAAAATTCCGCAAAGTCATGCCGGTCGAGTATCGCCGCGCGTTGACGGATCTCGCAAAGGCGCGGGAAGCCGAGACGATGCAGGTGCTGGCGTGATCAAACCACTCGGTATGGATTGCGGATCGTGAGCCCTTCGATGATTTGGCCGTTTTGCATGTCTTCGGTGTACAGCGTCGTGCAGCCGGCGAGGACGGCGGCTGCGATAATGCTCGCGTCGTGTATGCCAAACATATACCTTTTGGCATATGCGACAGCCCGCTCTTGGGTCGCGAGCGTCAAGGGGACCACCTCGCACGTTGACTTGATGGCATTCAGCACATCGTCCACGTGGTCCCAGCCCAAGTTGAATTTTCTGCCGCGTAGTACGCGCGTCGTCTCGTTCAGGACTTGTACGCTGACGACCCCACCGGCTTTGATCAAGCCGCGACTGACCAGTCGCGTACTGTCGCGCTGGTCCGTAAGGTATATGATGACATTCGTATCGAAGAAGTTCTGGCCCATGGCTCAATCGCGGCTGTTCGCTTCGTCGCGGTCGAACTTGAAATCTGCAGGCATCGCGCCTTTCAGCCTGTCGATCCGCTCAAAAAGCACTTCGGTACTCGCCGGTGGCTCGGGTCGTACAATCTCTACAATGCCGTTTCGGCCGATCTGGATGTCCAGTTCATCGCCTTCCTTCCATTCGAGTTTCTTGGCGATTTCCGAAGGAATGCGCACCGCTAGGCTGTTACCCCACTTTGCAAGTTGCATCTGACATCTCCGGATATACAGGATTATATATGTATATCTTATCACGTATCTACATACCGTCAAGCCAACCGAACTAGAGTCACCACCATGGGCAAGCCGACAGGATTTCTGGAACTCGATCGCGCCGACCGGAGCTATAAGCCGGTTGCTGAGCGCGTGCAGCACTACAAGGAATTTGTGGTGCCGCTGGCCGAGACCGAGGTCAAAGCGCAGGCCTCGCGCTGCATGGATTGCGGTATTCCGTTTTGCCATACTGGCTGCCCGGTCAATAATCAAATCCCCGACTGGAACGACCTCGTCTATCAGGGCGACTGGAAGCAAGCGGCTGACAACCTGCACTCGACGAACAACTTTCCGGAAGTGACGGGCCGCATCTGCCCCGCGCCGTGCGAGGCGTCTTGCACGCTCAACATCGACGACAAGCCGGTGACAATTAAATCCATCGAATGCGCCATCGCCGACCGCGCCATTCAGGAGGGCTGGATCGTTCCGCAACCGCCCGAGACGAAAACCGGCAAGCGCGTGGCTATCATTGGTTCAGGTCCCGCCGGCATGGCGGCAGCCCAGCAACTCGCGCGCGTTGGCCACGACGTCCACGTCTACGAGAAGAGCGCGCGTCCCGGCGGCCTGATGGTCTACGGAATTCCGGATTTCAAAATGGAGAAAGGCGCCATCGCGCGCCGCGTCCGGCAGATGGAAGCCGAAGGCGTGACCTTCCATTGCAACGCCCATGTCGGCAAGACGGTCTCGGCCCAGGAAATCGAAGACAAGCACGACGCGGTGCTGCTCGCGATGGGCTCTGAACATCCATTCGATTTCTTCGCAATGTCGGCCGGCCGTGATCTCGACGGCATCCACTACGCGATGGATTTCCTGCCCCAGCAAAACAAACGCATCGCGGGCGAGACCGCGATCCCGAGCGGGGGCAAAGAAATTTCCGCCAAGGATAAGCATGTCGTCGTTATTGGCGGCGGCGATACGGGCTCGGACTGCAACGGCACGTCGTTCCGGCAGGGCGCGAAATCCGTGACGCAGCTCGAAATCATGCCGCGCCCGCCCGAGAAGGAAAACAAGGCGCTGTCCTGGCCGCATTGGCCGATGAAGTTGCGCGTGTCGTCATCGCAAGCCGAGGGCGCGACCACCGAGTTCTCGATCTCGACAACTGGATTTGCAGGCGAGAACGGCCACGTTCGTAAGCTCAACTACACCCGCGTCGACAACCGCATGCAGCCGATGCCCGGCAGCGAAGGCGCGCTCGACGCCGACCTCGTGCTGTTCGCCATGGGTTTCGACGGACCGATCGAGACCGACGTAGTCAAAGAGCTCGGCCTTCACTCTGTAGCGCGCGGCCGCTTTAAGGGCCTCGACGCCAACGACCGCGATTACAAGTTGCCGGGCAGCCCCAAGCTGTTTGCAGCCGGCGACATCCGCCGCGGCCAGTCGCTCGTTGTCTGGGCGATCCGCGAAGGCCGCCAAGCTGCCCACGCCATCGACAAGGCGCTGATGGGGGTCACGAGTTTGCCGAGGTAGGTCGCAGGCAGCCTCACGCCACCAGCGCAAACACGCCCAAGAGCGCGGCCAGCGCGATCAGAAACCAAAGCACGATGCCGGCTGCTTCAACGCCGGAGTATGCGAGGGCCGCGACGAACGCGAGCGCGGCCAGCATGCCGAAGAAGTTCGGCCCGCGATCGCGTCCGACGAAGCGCGCGACACCCACGCCGATGAATGCAGCGGCGACAAAGATCAACACCGCCGCGCCAAGCTGGCGCTGATCGGTAAAGAGCCCGCCCCAACTCATGAGTGGCAGCGTGCTGGCGATGATGAGTGTTGTCAACTTAAGCTTCCCCCGCGCCCCTAACGTCATCTTCGCGCTTGCCCCACTCCCCCACGGGTTCCTCCAGGACGCCCGTTACGCCGCCTGCCCGCCGTCGGTGGCAAGCCATGCCCCGCAGCAGGCTTTGGCAAGATCGCGCACGCGCAGGATATAGCTTTGGCGCTCGGTCACCGAAATCACGCCGCGCGCGTCCAAGAGATTGAACACGTGGCTCGCCTTGATGCACTGATCGTAGGCGGGCAACGCCATCAGATGTTGCGCGCCCTCGACTGCCGGTTTGCCCTTGTCCAGAAGTGACCGGCACTCGGCCTCGGCATCCTTGAAATGCTGCAGCAGCATGGCCGTGTTGGCATGCTCGAAGTTGTGGCGGGAATACTCACGTTCGGCCTGCAGAAACACGTCGCCGTAGGTGATCTTTTCGGCACCCTCGCCGCCGTTGAAATTGATATCGAATACGCGATCAACGCCCTGCACGTACATGGCAAGACGCTCGAGCCCGTAGGTGATTTCGCCCGACACCGGCGAACAGTCAAATCCGCCGACCTGCTGGAAGTAGGTGAACTGCGTCACCTCCATGCCGTTGCACCAAACCTCCCAGCCAAGACCCCACGCGCCCAGCGTCGGGCTCTCCCAGTCGTCTTCGACGAAGCGGATGTCGTTGACTTTGGTGTCGATGCCGATGGCATCGAGGCTTTGCAGATAAAGATCGAGAATGTTCTCAGGCGATGGCTTCATCAAAACCTGGAACTGGTAGTAATGCTGCAAGCGGTTCGGGTTTTCGCCATAGCGGCCGTCCTTGGGCCGGCGCGACGGCTGCACGTAGCACGCCCGCCAAGGGTTGGGACCCAGTGAGCGCAGCGTGGTCGCGGGATGAAATGTGCCCGCGCCCACTTCCATGTCGTAGGGCTGCAGCACCACGCAGCCCTGTGCGCCCCAGAATTGCTGGAGCGTCAGGATAAGATCCTGGAACGCCGCGCGCGGACGCAGCGAGGGCAGCCCGGCCGACGTTGGCTTCGAAGACGATTTGACCACGGTAAAGTCCAGCAAATGCGATGACGGCCCGCACCTACATCATGTGCGCGCCGCACTATACGTATTTGCCGCGGTTCGTCACCTGTGACGTTTGCTGGCCGGCAACCCCGAGGCCGCAAAAAAGGCGCCGGTCGAGAGGAACCGGCGCCTTTGGGAGAGATTGAGAGAGTTGTCGAGGCGCTGAGCCTTAGTCGAGATCGAGGATGTTGCCGCCGTTGCCGCCGTTGCCGACCGAGTTGTTGTTTCCGATGACGATGTTGAAACTGCCGCCGTCGCCGCCATTGGCGCTGGACTTGCTACGCCGTCCGCCGCCGGCCAGTAGAGACAGGATGTTGCCGCCGTTGCCGCCGTTACCGACACGGTTGCCGTTGCCGACGACGAGGTTGCCCGAACCGCCGTTGCCGCCGTTTGCGAACAAGCGCTTCTTGCCAGAAGCGAAAGCCGAAGATTCCATTGAGGTCATAGCGAAAGCTGCTGCGAGGAGCGCGATGCCGGTCTTGAGGTACATGGAAGTTTCCTTTATTGTTTGAGGTGTTGATGTCTGGTTTGGGTTGCGACCGGCGAGAGCGTCTGGTGTTCGTCTCGTCCGTGATTGGTAATTTGCCCAACAAGCCCCCGCTCCGCTGTTCCAGCCGGAACAAGAATTTTCAGTCTGCAAATTATGCATCGAGCGAGCGGCTAAGCCGCTCTGTAACCGGTGTCAGAGACGCCCTGCCCGGCGCCATTAAACCGGGCTTTTCCAGGTCAGCGTTGTTGCGGCGCGAGGGGAATGATAATCATCAGCCGGGCCCGTCGCGCGAGGCGCGCGCCGCGACCCCAGCACTGAAACGGTGCGCGAACTGGAGGCTACCGCTTGGATATTCTTGGCTGGATTTGGTGGTTCATCGCAAGCGTGCTCGGCTTCTTGTGGTCTATCACTTGGTTTTTGCTCGGCGGCTGGGTGTCGACGCTGGCGCAGATCGCGGTGATCGTGGGCATTGTGTTTTTCTACAAATACGGATGGCAGCGCGCTCCGGCCGAAATTGCCGCGCGCGTCACCTCCGTCGGCCGCTTCATATGGGGCTGGATGCGCGCGCGTGAAACCGGTTCGATCGCGCCCGCACGTACCGAAGTACGCGAAATCATCCGCACCGTGCGCGTGAAGGAAGCAGGCGACGTCAACGTCTCGACCCTGCTCTCTCTCATTATGCTGTTGGGATTGTGCGTCCTGTGGACCGCCTAATGCGCATAAACGCCCCCCATAACCAGATCAAACAGATTGGTTTTTAACGTCGCCGCGCCCCGTAAAATTGCGATTTAGCGGGGGCGATAGACGCGCGCCTGCTCGTCCCACACGAGGGCGCCGAGATCCTGCATGCGGTGGGTGCGAGACGGCGCATTCGCGCGCGCGGTGGCGGCCTGCCGACCCAGTTGCTTTTGAACGAACCGATAGCAAAGCAAGATTGCAGCTCCGGCAAAAACGGCGGTAGCAATTTGCGGCATCAGGCACCTCGTAAATTTGGTGTGTTCGAAACTCTTACAATCCGTAGCGCGACCACAGCGCCCGAGATTCGAGAGCGGACACCAGATCTGCGGCAATTGCAAGTCCAAGCGCTTCTGCAGGCAAATTTGACTGTGACACGAACGGAGGCCGCCGGAAGCGCGACAGCAGCCCGCTGCGCTCCAACGGTATTGTCTGCAATTTGACTTTATCGCCGTGGATCTCGCGCATCTTGGCGCGAACATCGGAGATGCCGTCGATCAAACCAAATTCCAGAGCTTTGGGGCCAGACCAAAAAGCGCCCGAAAATAGCTCGCTGTCGGGGCCCTTGAGTTTGCCGGCCCGGCGCTCTTTGACAACGCCGATGAACACGTCATGCACATCGCGCTGTAGAGTCTTCAGGCGTTCGACGTCGTCGGCTTTTTCGGGTTGAAAAGGATCGAGCGAACCCTTGTTGAGGCCGGCTGCGTAAACGCGCCGCTCTATGCCAAGCTTCTCAATCGCCTTGTCGAAGCCAAAGCCCGACGAGATAACGCCGATAGAGCCCACGATCGAGGACGGGTCGGCGTAGATTTCATCACCCGCCAGCGCAATGTAATAGCCGCCAGACGCGGCCACATCCTCGCAAAAGACGTAGACACGTTTGCCGTGCTCGTCGGCGAGCTGACGGATGCGTTTCAAGATCAGACTGGACTGCACGGGCGACCCGCCCGGCGAATTGATGAGCACCGCGACCGACGGCAACTTTGATAGTTCGAAGA
Source organism: Hyphomicrobium sp. (assembly GCA_031414095.1). Lineage (GTDB taxonomy): Bacteria > Pseudomonadota > Alphaproteobacteria > Rhizobiales > Hyphomicrobiaceae > JANNFX01. The sequence continues at coordinate 8,263 of JANNUW010000129.1, forward strand.
CCTTCTGCAGCGGTCCAGCCAACGCACCAATCGACAGGCCCGGCCGCAGCGGCGTCGCCATGCCGATCACGCCTGTCAGACGAATGACGGGAACAACAGGTCCGCGATTGAAGGGCCACATAGCGTTGGATATCTCCCGGTGTGTTGCGGCCCGCGTGTACGTCTACGCGGCGCTGTCGAGCGTTAAAGCGGCACCGTCGCGCAAGATGAGTTGCGCGGCGGGAGTAAAAGCGTTGCCGTCTCCGTGCAGGATCAAGCCCGGCAACAGTGACAGCGGGGCCCGGCTGCCCTTGATCCCCTGCACGATGAAGCGGATGGCCGGCTGGCCTTCCCTCGGATAGATAGGCAGCACCTTGAAGGCGCCAAAGCGGCCTGTCAGCGCACCCAAAACGGCCTGCAGTGCGTCCGCCTTATGGATCATCGTCGCCGTGCCACCGCTGACCGCCATGCGCGCCATAAGGCGACCCCACAAGTCAAGATCGCCCTCGGGCATCGAATGGGCCGCCGACTTCCAGGCATCCGACGAAACAGTACCTTTGCCGTCGATGTGAAACGGTGGATTGGCGGCGACGTGGTCAAAACTTTCAATGGCAAGTCCAAGCCCCGCCATCTCCGACCACGACGCGGTCAAATCGCCGCTGAACACGTGCACGCGCTTTGAAAGATCGTTGCGACGAACGTTTTCTTCCGCCAGCTCAACAAGCTTGGGAGCACGCTCGAGCAACACCGCGGTTGCATCGGGGCAGCGGCGCACGACGCTGAGACCGACCGTTCCAACACCGCCACCAGCGTCGAGGATGCTTTCGGGCCGTCCCGGCTGACACGGAATGGCGGCTGCGAGCAATACGGCATCGATGCCGGCCCTATAGCCCGCGCGCGGCTGCAACAACTTGAGTTGGCCGCCCAAAAATGCGTCGTCCGTCAAATCAGACTCGGCCATTGTAAGCGCCATCGATGATAAATCCTAAGGGGGGACAGGCCGGTTCGCCGGCGGCCGGCGTGACAGTGAACGGGCGACCTTTAAACAGGTGGCGTGGCAAGCTGCAACTCAGGACTTCGTGCAGCGACTGGGGCACAGTGCACGCCCAAGTTGCCCTGCACCGTCGGATGACCTTATAACTGTCTGGTAACGGACCCTTGCGGCCAAAACAATAAGGACCGATCCCTTTGGGCGTAGTCATTGCATTCGACGAGGCACGAGACCCTAACGAAAATCTCAAACCTCTCTTTGATCTCGTGCATGAGGATATGGAGGCGATCAACCGGATCATTCTCGACAAGGCCGTATCGGACGTCGAGCTTATTCCGCAGTTGGCCCACCACCTCATTGATAGCGGCGGCAAACGCCTGCGGCCCATGCTTGCCATCGCAGCGGCCAAGCTGTGCGGATATGCGGGCACGGGCCACATTCGTGCGGCATCGGCCATCGAGTTCATGCACACCGCCACGCTGTTGCACGACGACGTCGTCGATATGAGCGACGCGCGCCGCGGCCGCAAAACCGCACGCCTCATTTGGGGCAATCAGGCGAGCGTTCTGGTCGGCGACTTCCTCTTGGGCCAAGCCTTCCGCATGCTGGTCGATGTCGGATCGCTGCCAGTTTTGAAAATTCTCTCGAACGCCGCCGCCGTGATCGCCGAAGGCGAGGTGATGCAGTTGGCCGCCGCCAAGAATACCTCGACGACCGAGGACGACTACCTCGCCATCATTAACGCCAAAACCGCCGCGCTGTTCTTAGCGGCCTGTGAAGTCGGCGGGGCGCTCGCCAACCGGCCAGCCGAGCAACAGGCGGCGCTGCGATCCTACGGCCGCAATCTAGGACTGGCGTTTCAGCTCGTCGACGATGCTCTCGACTATTCGGGCGACAGCAAGCAGCTCGGCAAATCCGTCGGCGACGATTTCCGCGAAGGCAAAATCACGTTACCCCTCATTCTTTCTTTCCGCCGCGGCTCCGACAGCGAACGCGCGTTCTGGAACCGCACGATCGTCGAGGGCGAGGTGCGCGACGGCGATCTCGAGCATGCGATTTCGCTCATGAAAAAGCACAAGTCGATCGAGGCCACGCTGGAGCGGGCACGCTCTTACGGCGTCATTGCGCGCGACGCACTCGCGATTTTTCCCGAGTGTCCGCAGCGCACCGCCATGAGCGAAGTCATTGCCTTCTGCATCAACCGCGCACATTGACCGCTCGCGCGCTCGTCTATGTTCGCGCGAGCTGGCCAACGACACGCTAGGACCTATCAGGGTAACCTGGCCTTGCGCTCGCACGCAGCCAAGCCGACTTGGCTGATGCCTGCTTCAGCTTGCGAACCGGGGCGTCGGGGTTGTAGCGCGAGAACACCGAGATATCGTTGGGGCCAGGCAGCACATGCGAAGCCTGTGCTGCCTGGATGGACGGCATCGCCGTTGACTTGCTGACAACGCGACCTTCGTTGCGGGTTACTGTGTTGTCGCTGCGGGCGATGACGCTGTCGGAACGTTTCGCGGGCTTGGGTGCAATGCGTTCGCTACGCACCATTTGTTTTTTCGCAGAGGAGGTTTTCACGTCGGCGGTCTTGCGCTTCTCTGCGGGCACGTCAGCGCGTGCGTCTGGCTTGGCAACCTTTCGCACCTCGATCGAACGCCGCTTCGGCGCTACGTCAGCCTTTTGCTGCGTCAAGGCTGCGGTTTTAACAGGGGCCTTAGACGGTCCGGCCTGCACCACCGGCCAACGCATGCCTGTCATCGCCGACGCATCAGCTAGAGCCTCGCGCGACATCTTACGTTGCGGCACAGCTTGCGCAACGGCGACCGCAGGCGTCCTCGCGTCGTCGGACAATAATTCCGCCGGGAGAGCGCCGCCATTGAAAGGCGCAAGCGTCGCCGAAGCAATCATCTGCAACGAGGCATGCGCGGCACTCGCGGCGGCGAAGGTCTCGTACACCCCTATGTCTCCTGGAACGTGCTCGTAGCTCCGATGTTTGTTGTAAGTCGCATCGGCTTTCGACGGGGCTTCCAGAATGCGCGCCTTCAGGTTCGCCACACCGCGGCTCTTGAACCCGAGCGTTTCCGCAGCAGCGCGTGAGACATCGAGCGTCCTATTTCCCCAATAAGGCCCGGCATTGTTAATGCGCAACACGAGAGCGCGGCCAGAAGCCGGCGACCATACCAGCAGCTTGGTGCCGTCGGGATAAATCGGGCTCGCCGCATTATCGGGAGCGGAGGGCCGGAACACTTCACCCGACGACGTGAGCCCGCACGGATTGTAGCGGTCAGATTTGCAATCGTCGTAGAACGACGCCGGCAGCGTGTGTTCTTTCCCGATCAGCGCTTGGGTTTCAGCGATAGTCTTTACGCGGTGGCAGGTCTTGTAAAAACAATACGTCGAGCCGGGCGTCTTCGCGCTCGCATCAGTCCCAAGATGTGCGGGAAAAGCGATCGCGGCCAAAAGCGCGAGGCGCAACACGGACGAAAAAAAGCGCGCGCCGGTAGCCGGCCCGATGGTCGTAATATTCAGCATTGAATTTGCTCCTGATCGCGATCGGCGACGGTCGTTAAGGATATCGGCCAATAAAAGGTTCCCTGAGAACGGGAGGTGCCGATCGTGTGCGAGATGGGCTCGTTTAAAACACGAGACGGGCGTCTCGCGCGCGTCAGGCCCGCGCGAATAAGTGTTCGAGCGGGCTGAGGCACTCTCACCCAGCGTTAAGCGCAAGGCAGAAAAAAGAATTATTTGTGGCCATGGTTAATGGCGTCAAACACGGCAATTACAAAAATTTGCCGGCCTCGAGTTTTGCCCGGAGGCTCTCCACCGCGTGCAAAAGCCGGGCGGCCGCGCACGAACGCAACACCAATTCTGTCTTATATTTCCCGTCGTTAAACGACGGATAGCTGCCCATTGTCACATCGGGGAACTGCCGCTGATGGTCGGCAAATAATGTCGCAATATCGGCCTCGGGCCGATGCAGAACCACGCTCTGCGTCAACATTTTCAGACCCTTTGTGAGGTGCTGTGTCGCATCTTTGAGCATGGCCTCCATGATCGCGGGCACGCCGGCCATGACCACCACGTTGCCGATCATGAAGCCCGGCGAGATGGAAACCGAGTTGGCAATCAGCGTCGCGCCCGCCGGAATTCGGGCCATGCGCAAGCGTGACTCCGTCAGTTCAAGACCGCGCTTTGCGTAGGAAGGCTTCATCAACGCCAGCGCGCGTTCGTCAATCCCGATGCCGACGCCGAAGGCCTTGGCCATGCAGTCGGCCGTGATGTCGTCGTGCGTCGGACCGATGCCGCCCGTTGAAAACACGTAGGTGTAGCGGGCCCGCAATAAATTGACCGCGGCGATGATCTCGGTCTCGTCGTCGGGCACGATGCGCACTTCGCGCAACTGGATGCCAATCTCGGTCAGATGAGCCGCGATCACCGCAATATTGAGATCTTTGGTGCGCCCGGACAGAATCTCATCGCCGATGACGAGCGCTGCCGCAGTGATGATGCTCGGAGTTGTCACGTGAAGCCTGATGGTGGTTCGTCACTTGCGCACCCGACATATAACATTGGGGCGTCAGGTTGTGCCAGTTCTCAACGCAGCCATCGCTGGCGCTTCGCCGATCAGCGCTTCTGCCTTGGCGGGCCGAGCCGCCAGTTTTTCTTTGGCGAGCGCTAAGGCCGCCACATAATCGGGCTTGCCCGATCCCAGTAACGGGATTGAACCGACGACCAGAATATCAGACGGCACCATGAGTTCGGGTATCCCCTTGCTCTTGGCAAACTTCGCGAACGCATCGCGCGTGGACTTGGCGTCGGTCGTCATCAACACAAGCCGCTCGCCTTTACGCGCATCGGGCACCGATACGACAACCGTGATCAGGGTTGGCCACAGCTCGGCGCTGAGCGCCTCGACCGCCGACAGAGACACCATCTCGCCCGCGATCTTGGCAAAGCGCTTGGCGCGGCCCTTGATTGTGATGTAGCCCTGCGCGTCGATGGCGACGATATCGCCGGTATCATGCCAGCCTTCGGGCGGCGGCTCCAACACTCCGGGATTTTCAGCGCGCATGTAACCCAGCATGACGTTGGGACCGCGCACGAACAGACGCCCGCCCTCGGGTATGCCCGCGACCGGCTCAAGACGCGCTTCCATGAGCGGTGCCAAGCGCCCGACGGTTCCCGACTTGTTGGCAAGCGGCGTATTGATGGCGAGCACAGGGGCCGTCTCGGTGACGCCGTAGCCCTCGAGAATCCGCACGCCGAACTTTTCCATGTAGATTTGGCGTGTACGATCCTTGACCGCTTCGGCACCAGCCACGATCAGGCGCACGCGGTGGAAGTCGTAAGGGTGGGCCGTGCGCGCGTATCCGTTGAGGAACGTATCGGTGCCAAACAGGATGGTCGAGTTGGTGCCGTAGACGAGTTCGGGCACGATGCGATAGTGCAGCGGGCTCGGGTATAAGAACACCGGCACGCCGCCGACGAGCGGCATCACCAGTCCGCCCGTCAAGCCGAACGAGTGAAAGACAGGCATGACGTTGAAAACTTTGTCCGAGCCGTTGACCGCAATCCGGTGCAGGCATTGGAACGCATTGGCGAGAATGTTCTTGTGGCTCAGCACGACGCCCTTGGGCGTGCCTTCACTGCCCGACGTAAACAGAATGGCAGCGGGATCGTCAGCCTTGCGCACCACCTGGCAGCGATCACCTGCGCGCCAGCCGGCAAGCTTATCGGCAAAGCTGATCGTTGCCTTGACGTCTTCGAGATAAACAATCGCGTATTGGTCTTGCAGTTTGGCCAGCACGTCGCCGAGCCGGCCCTTCTCGATGAAAGTGCGCGACGTCACGATCGTTTTGACGCCGGCAGCCTTGCAAGCCGCGAGCATGCTTGTGGCTCCGGCGGAGTAGTTGAGCATGGCCGGCACGCGGCCGATGGTCTGCAGAGCGAAGAACGTGACGCCAACGCCCGCCGTGTTGGGCAACAGCACGCCGATGCTGGCGCCCTCGTCTGCAAGGGGCTTTAATTTCGCACCGAGAATTTGCGCGCCTAAAACCAACCGGCCAAATTTAAGCTTCGTGCCCAGCGCGTCTTCGAGGATGGGCTTGCCAGTGTCGCGTGTGCGCTTAGCATCGGTCAGCGCTTCAAACAGCGTCTGTTCGAGATTGGTCGTTCTGACCGCCGCCTCGACCATGAGGTCTTGCATGGCGGCCCCTGCCGACTGGCGGCGCGCCTTGCCCTTCAAGGTCTGATCGACGGGTAGTTTGACCGCCGGCAAAATCGTAATCGTGGTTTTTGGAAACCACACCTTGCGCGTCTGCGCGCGTGTCAGGTAGCCGAACGGCGAGCGTTCAAGCCCATCGATGCGCACCGGCACGACCACCGCATCAGCCTTGTCGGCGATCATGGCGGTGCCGTCGTAGACTTTCATCAGGCCGCCCGTCGTCGTCAGCCGGCCTTCGGGGAAAATGACCAGCGTCTCGCCATTCCGGACGGCCTGGATCAACTGGCGTGTGCCGAGCGGCTTGGTCGGATCAATGGCGTGCGCATTGACGAGTTTTAGAAACGGCTTCACCCACCAGTTGGTCGCCATGGCCGTGTCGATGGCGAACGATGCGTGCGCGGGCATCACCGCGTGCAGCATCGAAGCGTCGAGCAGGCTGACGTGATTGGGCGCGATGATGGCGCGGGTGCCCGGCGGCGGCAGGTTCTCAGCGCCTTTGACTTCGAGATCGAAGAAGGTCTTGAAGAGGAACACGCCGACGTCTTTGACGCCCTCTTTGCCCCACGCCCTCAGCACCAGGGCCATGGCCACAAAGTTGCCAAGCCCTAACAGCAAGAACAGCGTTCCATAACCAACGCCCTGCACTTGCAATACGGCGACGGCCACGGTCGCCCCCGTCATGAAGGCTGCTTGCAGGACATTACAGCCCGCTATGACGCGCGCTTTGCGCTCGACGGGCGCCCACGCCTGCACGGCCGCGAACGAGGGCACGATGAAGAGTCCGCCTGCGATGGCGAGGAACAAAAGATCGAATGCGAAATGGACGCCCGCAAGGCTCGTGAATATATCGCGAGGGCCGCTTAAGGTGGTCGCGTCCGGCAAACGCGACAGTGTCCAGGCGAGATCGAGGGAGAGCAAGCCCATCAGCGCCGCGCCAATGGGAACCAGCGCCATGTTGGGACGCATGCTACTCGCGCGCGCCGCCACGACCGAACCGATCGCAATGCCGACCGTGAAAACCATGAGCGCAACGATGGCAACGTTCTCGTTGCCGCCGATGCGGTCTTTGATCAGCGACGGCAGCAGCGACAAAGCAACCGCCCCGACCAGCCAAAACCAACTCGTGATCAGTGCGCCGGTCCACAAACGGTTGTCGGATTTGAGGTCGCGGAGTAGTGCGCGTGTCGATGTGACGGGATTGCGATCGATAGTGAGGGCCGGTTCGGCTTCGCCCGTTTGCGGGATAAAGCGCGCGGCAAGCCAGCACAAAATTGCCATGCCAATCGCAAGCACGGCCATGAGGGGACCAGCACTTCCCGTTCCCGCGCTCGCAGCCAAACCGCCGCCAATCGTGCCGAGCAAAATAGCGGCAAACGTTGCACCTTCGACGAGAGCATTGCCGGCGGGCAATTCGTTGGTCGCCAAGTGAATGGGGAGAATGCCGTACTTGATCGGCCCGAACAGAGCCCCAATAATGCCGTAGCAGGCGAGAGCCACGAACAGCACCGGCACCGCGATGCCGGTGTAGCCAAGGCCAGCGAAAACGAAGCCCGCGCCCGCCAGCATGGCGACGGGTATTTCGGCGCGCTTCAACTTCTCAGCGACGATCGCCTTGTCGAAGCGGTCCGCCAACTGGCCGCCGAGCGCCGACAAGATGAAGAACGGGGCAATGAAGACCGCGCCCGCTAATGTCGTCAGCATCGCACCGTGGGCGCTGTTGAGCTGATACAGGATCAGCATAACGAGCGCATTCTTGACGAAGTTATCGTTCAGCGCCGACAAAAACTGACACCAGAAAATCGGCGCGAAACGACGGCTGGAGAGTAATGATTGGAACATGGCGTGGCCCTAGCACCGACCTCATTTGAGTTGTACTGCCGGATTGTTTGGCAATCGTTGAACAGCAGTATTGGCTTGATGATGGTTAAAGAACGGCCCCAACCGCTGTCCATCCGCCATCCCCATACGTTACCTTGCGAGACCCACCAGAAAATGAACAATGTTCATATCATCATATTGAATGTTGTTCAATAAATTTCGGCGCGCGCACTATGAAAGCGTTGGCGAAAAGCCGCTGTCACGGCCAGAGTGGTGTCGCGAGCACCACGCGCGGCTTCTCGCGCAACCGATGGAGCCCTATTATGAGCGTCAAAAACGAGCCCGCCATCCCTGCGGCTGAAGTCGAGGCATTCCTCACAGCCAAGCTCCCCGCTTGGCGCCTGGAAGATGGCTGGGTTCGCCGGACGTATAAGACCAACAGCTGGAAGGGCACCATGATGGCGGTCAACGCCGTCGGCCATCTGGCGGAAGCCGCCTGGCACCATCCCGATATTACGCTCTCATACGCTTGGTTGGAGGTCCGGCTGATGACCCATTCGGCAAAGGGCATCACCCGCAAAGATCTCGAACTCGCCTCCAAAATCGAAGAGGTCATGATGTGGCAGCCGGCAGCCGATCCCGCTTCCGCTCTCGACGGCACACCGGCAACCGATCTCAGATTTGCCTATCTCAAGTACGAGTGAGCGTGCGGTTCACTCGGCTTCGAGGAACAGTTGGCTGACCCAGCCATATTGCTTCTGATAGGTGACGGGGCACCATTCAGCCAGACACTGGCCACTCACGACGACGCCGCGTGCGTCGCGTGGAATCGCGCCGATGACGGCCGCAGCCATTTGCGGGCCGAGGCGGACGTTGAGCACGTCGTCTTCCGTAACGCCCGCCACTTTGTAAGTCTGGGCAGGCCCGGCTTGGGCGACCTTTTCCACCGGCTCGCGCGCCCGAAAAGTAGACGGCACTGCCTCAGCACTTGCCGTTCTAGTGTTCGTCTTCATGACGGCCGCAGGAGCAACCGGTGTTGTAACAACGGCATGTATTTCTAGTTTGGTGGCACTCATGGGTAACCACGCACGCGGATCGCCGGTAGCATTTGCGGCCGCCATCGCGGGGACCGGAGCCTCAACGGCGGGGGCATCAACAACGGGGGCCTGGGGCCTTGCCGGAACTTCAGTCGTTACGGCGGTCTCAGATGTGGCCGCGTCAGGTTGCAAATTCGGTTTTATCTTGGGCTTCACCGTTTGTGGCGGTACCGAAAGGGATGCGACTTGCACGGAATCAACCTGATCTGCCGCCGGCTTTGCCTCTGCCGCAGCGAGGCGCTCTTCAGCGTTACGCACCATGTGCGCAGCGCTGATGCCTCCGGTCAGCGCGGAGCCCGCTCCATAAAGCCGCTTGGTGTTCGAAACGATCGTGGCCGTGCCGGTGTCGCCATCATCCATCGTCCAGGCGAACTTGGCACCATCTGGCCGGATCGAGAGGCAGCGCTGCTTGGCGTCGAACCAGCGGAAGAACTTTGTGCAAAGCGTGTTGCCGCTTATCCACCAGCGGCCGCGATCCTTGGTCGAACCCAAGTAGAACGCGAGAACAACGGAGTTGCCCGTCACCATGCCGTCTGCCGCGAAATTGAGCGGCAATTTAGCGCCGATAGGCGTGTCCAGCTCGACAGTGCCGCCTGAAATCAAGGCCTTGACAATCTCGCCCCTGATCGGCCGCATCTCGGCTGCTGCCGGGCAAGCCATAGCAACAAAAAAACAAACTGCCGTCGCTGGCACTGACCAATAACGCATTACAATTCCTCAAACTGCAGCATGGTGCCGACACGAGCCTAGTCAAGCGCTCCACCCTTGGAGGTCATCCGTGGCAACCATGGGGCAGGCAACAAAATGTCGTAGCTGGAATTTCATTAAGCTGGGGTTGAGGTTTTCAGGATTTGTGCGCCTATTGCCCCCGCGGCGAGCGAGACACTTTTTCTTGCAAGCTGGGCGCATGGCAGCCAACGGCGGCGATAAAACCGATGGATTTCGACGCGATCATTGGACTTGGTTCCAACCTCGGCGACAAGCGAGCCAACCTTGCGCGCGGCATCGACAGCTTGACCTCTCGAGGCGACATTCGGGTTCTTACCCGCTCGCGCGATTATCAATCGGCACCCTGGGGCAAAATTGATCAGGATTGGTTCGTGAACGCATGCATTTCGGTCGCAACCGCGCTACCGCCGATCAACCTCTTGCAGCGCTGCTTTGACGCCGAACAGGTTCTACAGCGTGTGCGTCAGGAACGATGGGGGCCGCGTTCGCTCGATTGCGATTTGTTGATTTATCGGGATTTCTTATCGCAAACAGCCGAGCTGACCTTGCCACATCCGCGCATTACAGAACGCGCGTTCGTTCTCGTCCCTATGCTGGAAATCGCCCCGGACCTGAAAATTGGCGGACAACGGCTGAGCGATTGGCTAAGCACACTCGATGCCAGCGACGTCACGCCGCTCGAAGGCCCAATCCTTGAAACGTGAATGCCGCTGAGCTCTTGCAACCGGCAGCGTTCTCTCCCTTGCGTGCCCGGACGACGCGGTCAAGCTGCGAAGGACGCGACAGCTCAATGCACGCGTGCCCGCGTGCTTGGCCGGGAACGTAGTTGAATTGCGCCCCGACTCCAGCCTCATGCGTTGCGCGTCAGGAACCCGCGCCCTTGGCGTGCGACGGCGATGGCGAGCCACATCGCGCCCATGAGACCGAAGAGGCCCATACCGAGCATGGCAAAGTCACCGAGTGCCAGTTGCAACGCTTCGAACGCGCGTTGCGCCACCGACCACGGCATTGGCTGGAACTGCTCCTGCAGCAAAACGAGCCTCTGAGAGAACCCTACGTTGCCGCACCATCCGTGACGCCATGATGGTCAAACCGCAGCCGATTGGAGCCCGAATTGTGCCTTTGTCGCGCTGAACGGATCAGAAACCGGATGCAAGCGGGTGCTCTCACCTGCTATGGCACGGCCTTGATCATCGATTTTGCTTGTACAGGAGACTATAAATGACCGATGCCGAGAGCGAGAAGCGCGTCGCCACCGCGCAGCTGATCCGGACCTATTACGAAGCCTTCAATCGCGGCGACAGCGCTGCCATGCTCGATCACCTGACCGAAGATGTCGTCCACGACGTCAACCAGGGCGAACGGCGCGAAGGCAAGGACAAGTTCAAGGCCTTCAACGCGCGCATGGACCACAATTATTCCGAGCAGTTGAAAGACATCGTGGTCATGGTTTCGAAGGACGGCACGCGCGCATCGGCTGAATTCAACGTTCACGGCGTCTACAAGAATTCGGAGGAAGGCTTGCCACCGGCCAACGGTCAAAAGTATGTGCTGCCCGCCGGCACGTTTTTCGCCGTTCGCGATGGGAAAATCGCGCGCGTCACGACCTATTACAATCTGACCGACTGGATGTTGCAGGTGAGTTAACGCGCATGGCGGCCGGCTCCCCGTTAGGGGAGTCGCCATGCGCCAAGCAAAGAGTCTGTCCTCATGACCCTCGAAGTAAAATCGCTGACGGGTGACGACATCAAAACGGAGCTGCCTGATCTGGCGCGCCTTCGCATGGTCGTGTTTCGCGA
>JANNUW010000130.1:0-4136 GCA_031414095.1 Hyphomicrobium sp.
GAACTGCCGCGATCTCGCGCACCAAATGATCACCTGGTACAACCGCGTCCAGATCGAACGAATAGAACAGATGGCCCTGGTCTTGATTGTGCCGCCCCATCATGGCCCGTCTCCGCCCTCGTTTCCCTATGAGCAACGGAAGCACTGTTCGGCGGCAAATTCAAATGCTTTCTGCAACAAAATCGGTCAACAGGAGACCAAGTGCAACCGTCAACCCATGTCGGCTTTGCCTCTGCAAGCGGACCAATTGTCTGAAAAGTGGACATCGATGATTGCAAATCCGCTCTGTCACCGTGAGCGGGCAAGCAGCAGCAAGCGTACGAATGTGAATCTGCAAGCAGTTTGACCCACCATAGGCATCCAACAGTGACCGACTCTCGTTTGTGATCTTAATGGCATTCCTTCGGGGCCGACGACGGTCGATTGGAACCGCGTGATCTTCAAAGCCCTCACCATCAAGAGCATCTATGGCCGCGAGATGTTCGAGACCTGGAATAAGATGTTCGCCATGCTGCAGTCCGGGCTCGATGTGCAGAAAGTCATTGCCCACCGCATGAAGGCGGCGGACTATGCGTAAGGATTTGTCCTGATAAAGAAAGGGATCTGCGGCAAGGTAGTGTTGGACTGGGGTTGAGACTCAACGCCGTGGCAATCCGGCAATGTGACCGGCCACATAGGCCGCATCCTCGCCTACAAACGGCAGTTGACCAGACTTGAATGTGTGCATCCAATGCAGTCCGAGAAAATAGATTCCCGGACAAGAAGTTACGCCGCGGGTTTGAACCGGCGCCCCACGTGAGTCGAGTACTGGAACTTTCACCCACTCAAAATCGAAACCATAGCCGGTGCACCACACGACAGACCTGATATTCGCAAGCCCAATGTGGAGTGTGTTGCTGGTTTCCAAATTCGTCTGGTTGATCGGCGGCAGAATCTTTGCGGGTTCGACGCCGTCGTCCGACCATGACCGCTGGACCGATGTGTCGGCAGCGTTGATGAAATCGGCGAAGGCCTTATCGGCCTCGCCAAGTATTCGGCTGGCATCATCGCCAAAATGCAGTGTTGAGTCCGAAATGCCGATGAGGCGGCCCAGCAGCTTGCCACCGAGGCCGGCAAAGCGCCGCGCATCGATGTCGTAGCCGCCATCGGCGCCAGTGACCACGGTGGACGGCGGATATACTCTGCCGGGAAAGGAATCGATAGCGGTGTTGAAGCGTCCGGTCTTCTCGAACCACCAGAATGCGTCCTTGCCGCGATATCGGCGCGGTACCCGCCGGTGGCGGCTGAGTGAAAGATAGACCGTTCTCCCTTGCGACAGCAACTCGTCGGCAATCTGGTGCCCGGATGCACCACTGCCCACCACCAGCACGGCGCCGTCCGGCAATTGCCCAGGTTGACGATAGCGCGCAGCATTGGTTTGGTGGAGGCTGGCGGGAAGCAATGCCGCAAGTTCGGGGATATGCGTGCGCTGAAATGGGCCGGTGGCAATTACCACCTGGCGCGCATTGATGGTGCCAGTCCCGCACTTGACGGCATAGCCATTGCCGCCAGCCGCTTCGCTCAACGCCGTTACGCCGCATTCGGTTCGCACGGGGGCCTTGATTGTGGTGGCGTAGCTTTCGATGAACTTCGCGACATCGGGGTATGGAGAGAAATCGTCCGGCGCATCGCCAGAATACGAAATCCCGGGAAGCCGGAGCGCCCAGTTTGGATACTGAAACCGCAGTGAATCCCAGCGCTCGGCGTGCCAACGCTCGGCGACGCGGCGGCGCTCAAGGATAATGTGTTCTCGCCCCCGTTCGGCCAGATGATAGCTCATGGCAAGTCCAGCCTGACCGCCACCTATGATGATCGTGTCGTATAAATCAACCATCACCACCTCCGTCCGGGCGTTCAGAAATCCGCTTCAATCTCCGTCCATCCAACTCAGCCCATCTTGTTTCAGCCGCCACACTAGCATCTCGAAGCGGTCCTGGCCGAAGAAGGGCTCGCCCCTGTACACCATGGTGGGCACGCCCCAGTGGCCGGCGGCGTGGAGCGCTGCATCATTCGCAGCAAGCACGGCCTCGAGCCGCTTGGGATCGGAATCCACCGCCGACTGCAAGGCCGCGAAATCGAGTCCGGCGCGGTGCGCTGCGTCCGCCATGTGGAGGCCCTCGTGCCAGTTATCCACGCTGCTGTCCCACAGGATTTTCGACACCTCGGAGGCAAAGGACAAGCCTTGCCCGCGTTCGGTGGCGGCAATTCCCAGCCTACCCAGCCAGTGGGCCAGGGGATTTTCCGAGGCGATCTCCAGCGTATCTGGGTTCTGGGTGATGGGGTCCGGCACCGGGCGCCGGAAAGGCAGGCCGTGGAACGCCGCTGCCCTGGCCGTGTCGATGAAGAAATAGGGTCGCGCCAAAGGGTCCATACGCTTGAAATAAGCCGGGTTGCGGATGGCGTTGGGGTGGACGATGCGGAGATCGATCCGCACGTTGGCGCAGCGCTGCAACTCCACCACGCGCGGCAGCACGATATAGGAGTAAGGGCTGTGGAACGACCAGAACAAGGTGACGTCAAGCATTATGCATCTCCGCCGGGGACACTAACCCAGTCGATATTCACCGGATGACCGGCTTGTTGAGACCGAGCATTGCGCGAACTGGCATCATTGGCAACACTGGCTATGGCGATGGCAGCGACCATAAGCCAACGCCACGATGTCCGGATCGGGTCAACAGGAGACCAAGCGCAGTTGTCAAACCATGTCGGCTTGGCCTCTATAAGCAGACGGGTCTTTGCAGAAAGCGGACATCGTCAGTTGAATGTCAGCTTAGCCATGATGAGCGGACGAGGCGTCGTATGCCCATGACTCAAAAAAGGGCCACAAGTGGACAAGACTGTGAGGTCAATAATAAGTGCCGGCAGTTCGGAGAGCCCATACCGATGCTCAGACTTGACACCAGACCACGTTCCTTGAACTCGACACCGCCCGCAAATTGGTGGTAACTTGGCTATTGTGATCCATGTAAGTTCCAACAAGGTTGCCGCGCTTAGCTGCGATGCCGCCGGTGGCACGAACAACCGCCGGCCCGTTTTTGGAAGCTGTCTACGGATAAGGAGCTTTGAAGCGAAGTCATTGTAACTTTTTGCAAAAGAGGGGACGAAATGCAATCGCAGAATAGCGAAAATCAACCGGCCAGCGGCCCCTGGGCTAATCAAACCAACCGCATAGCTGACCTTGAGGATCTCGTCCGCCAGTTACAGAACTGGCTCAAGCAATTTTTGTCTGGCGGCGGTCTTCGTGAGAAAGCCGTCATATTTTTTCTCATTCTGGCTGGCATGGCCGCATGGTCATCCTTTTATACCGTGGCCAGCGACTCGGTGGCTGTCGTGCAGCGCTTTGGCAGGTATCTCAAAGAGGTCCCACCGGGTTTGCACTTCAAGCTTCCGTTAGGTGTTGATGTGGCGACAATTGTTCCTGTCAAACGACAGCTGAAGCAGGAATTTGGATTCACGACGCCAGGCGCCACTGACCCATATCAGAGCCCTCGCGATGGTGAGAAAGAAACACAAATGGTGACCGGTGACCTGAACGCCGCGCTGGTGGAGTGGGTGGTTCAGTACCGCATCTCCGATCCCACCAAGTTCCTGTTCAAGGTTCGGGAACCGAGCGAAACCCTGAGGTATGTCTCCGAGTCCGTGATGCGGGAAGTTGTTGGTGACCGTACGGTAGACGAAGTAATTACCATTGGCCGCCAAGAAATTGAATCGGAAGCACTTACCAAAATGCAAGCGCTCTCCTCCAAGTACGAGATGGGTATAAGCATTGATCAAGTACAGTTGAAAAACATCAATCCACCCCAGCCTGTGCAGGAGTCATTCAACGAGGTCAATCAAGCTCAGCAGGAGAAAGAAAAGCTGATCAATGAAGCCCGGCGCGACTACAACAAGGTCATACCGTTAGCTGAGGGCGAGAAAGATCAACGCATACGTGAAGCAGACGGCTATCGCCTAAAACGGATCAATGAAGCGGAAGGTGATATCGCCCGGTTCAATGCCCTGTTTGCGGAATACACCAAGGCTCCGGAGGTAACCCGCCGCCGCATCTATATCGAGACCCTGCAGGAGGTCATGCCGGATATCCGGTCCAAGAT
>JANNUW010000131.1:0-13882 GCA_031414095.1 Hyphomicrobium sp.
CATGGCCAAGGCGCAAAGAGCTGCTCTCACCGGATGTTCAGCAACGTCGACCGGGGCATTCCAGAACGCCATGATTGAATCGCCGATGAACTTGTCGAGGGTGCCTTCACTGGCCATGACATGGCGGCTCAGGCCGGTGAGCAGCTTGTTGAGGAAGCTCACAAGGTCGGTTGGCGGCATGCCTTCGCTGATTGTGGTGAAATCGCGGATATCCATGAACATCAGGGTGATTTCCCGGTCCACGCCGCCGAGGAGCATGGCTTCCGGCTGATTTTCGGCCCGGGCCAGAACGGCCGGCGACACATGCTGGCTGAAGGCCTTGCGGATGTGGCGCCGCTCCTGGTCGGTTGTGAGGAAGCGGAAACCCATGACGGCGAATTGCGACACAAGCGCTGTTGCCACCGGATAGGTTGGATCGATGAGCAGCCCGGCATTACGGAAGGCCAGCCATGATGCGAGAAGTGCGGCGCCTGCAACCGCGGTGCCGGTGGTGACGGCAATCCATGGCGACACGAGGGCTGTGAGCAATACCACGGCCAGGCCAAGCAGTGCGATCCCGATGACTTCAAGGCCATCTGCCCAGTCGGGGCGGCTGAGGAAGTTCCTTGTCAGAATTTGCTCAATGGCTTGGGCATGGAGCGAGACGCCGGGCACATTCTGGCCCAGCGTTGTGGTGCGGATATCGAGGAGGCCTGCCGAAGAGGTGCCCACCAACACGATGTTGCCCTCGATGAGAGGCCGCAATTTGGCTTCATCGCCAGACAGCACATCGCTGGCTGAGACATAACGGTCGGCCCGTTCGGGGCTGATGTAGATTTGCAATTCTCCGGCGGAGGTTGTCGGCACTTCAAAATCACCGACCCGGACCGTGGCGATAGAGCCTTCGCGCTCGGGGGCGTTGGCGATGATGTAGGTGGAGGCGCCCTGGGCGACACGCAGCGCCTCCATGACGAGTGATGGGTAAAGCTGTTTTCCGTCGGAGCGAAACAGCGAGATGGTGCGGACTACGGTCGAGTCTGCGGCGGCGTTCATGCTGATATCGCCAATGCCCGCGGCTGCATCTTCGAGGACCGACAGGGGAGGTGTTGTTCCGGCCAGCGGCGGCGGCGCGAGAAGCGGGCTTTCGCCGGTGAAGGCAAAGCCTGCCTTGACCTTGGGCATGACTTTCGAATCCACGTTGGTGGCAAAGCCGAGAACAACGGGCTGCTGGGCGAACTGGGCCGCGAGGACGGCATCATTGTCGCGCAGGCCCGCAATGATGGCCGGGTCGACGCTGTCCTGTTCGGCCATGATGTTTTTAGGCGACAGGCGGTCAGGTTCGGCGAAAAGGATATCAAAGGCCACCACCGCGGCGCCAAGCTCATTCAGACGGGATGACAGTTTTGCAACCAGGGTGCGCGGCCAGGGCCATTGGCCAAGGTTCTTGAGGGCGCGTTCGTCAATATCGATGATGCGGACGGGTGTGGGTTCGTAGGCGCGCGGCGCCAGGCGCTGGAACTGGTCGAAGGCGAAATCGCGGGCGGACCGCAAGGTGTTGAAATCGGCCCAGCGAAACCCTACCAGCAAGGCCACGACAGTCACGCCAAAAATAATGGCCTTCAATGCAGGTCGCAATTTCATGAGCCTTGGCTCATCCCCTTCCCAAAGTCAGTGGAACCCGCTTTCCTGACAGCTTTGACCAGTTGCCGGAGAAAATCAAGATTGCGGCACAATCAAACATGCGCGCGAGGCTAAGCCCTTTGGTTGCCGCACTTGCCCAGACGCGTGAGCAGAAGGATTTTCGGCCAGGTGCCAAGATCGTGGCCATTGGCTCGTCAACCGGGGGCGTGGAAGCGCTGATCAGCGTGCTGAGCGCCTATCCCGAGCACTGTGCCCCAACCGTCATTACCCAGCACATGCCGCCCCATTTCACCACCAGCCTCGCCACCCGGCTGGACCGCCTGTGTGCGGCGAAGGTGGTTGAGGCAAGTGAGGGCATGACACTGAAGTCGGGCCATGTTTACCTGGCGCCAGGCGACGATGCGCATCTTGAAATCATCGGCCGCGGGCTCTATTCCTGCCGCTTGCGCCGCGGTGAAACGGTGAATGGCCACCGGCCCTCGGTTGACGTGCTGTTTCATTCGGTTTCCCGCTGCGCGGGCGCCCAGTGTGTTGGCGTCATTCTCACCGGCATGGGCCGCGACGGCGCCGCAGGACTTCTGGAAATGCGCGAGCAGGGGGCCCGCACCATTGGCCAGAACGAGGCGACCAGTGTTGTTTATGGAATGCCGAAGGCCGCTTTTGACATGGGCGCGGTTGGCCTTCAGTTGCCCATTGAAAAAATTGGGCATGAAATTTCAAGTCTTACAGCTTCAGCTTTCGCATAGGAAACCAGAACATGGCATTCGCACAACAACTAAAAGTTCTCGTCGTTGACGATACATCGGTAAGCCGCATGCTGCTGGTCGACGGCCTCAACCAGATTGGCATCACCAATGTGGCGATGGCAGGCGATGGCGAGCAGGGGCTCAAGGCGATGATGGCAGGTCCTTCGCACCTCGTTCTTTCCGACTTCAACATGCCGAAACTCGACGGCCTGCAGTTTCTTCGCGCACTCCGGGAATACGCCCCCACCCGGCAGGTGGGGTTCATATTGGTGACCGGCCGCGGCGACAAGGCGCTGATTGACCGGGGCCGCGCCTATGGCCTCAACAATTACCTGCCAAAACCATTCACGGTGCCGAGCCTCAAAGCCACGATAGAAGCTGTTGTGGGAAAGCTGGTTTAAGCCAATGCTGGTTAGTTCGTCGCGTGTCAGCATCATACAGGGCGAGTGCCACGTAAGCGGGAGTGCGGAGATTGTCATTTCCACACTTCTGGGTTCGTGCATTGCTGCCTGCATGCATGATCCTGTTGCCCGGGTTGGCGGCATGAACCATTTCCTGTTGCCCGGCGAGGTGGGGCCTGGCCAGGGCGGCCAGGGCAGCCAGGGCAGCCGCTACGGCGTTCACCTGATGGAGTTATTGATCAATGGGCTGCTGAAACTTGGTGCAAGCCGTGACCGCCTGGAGGCGAAGATTTTTGGCGGCGCCAACATCATAAAGGGGCTTGGCAACATTGGTGGGTCCAACGCCACGTTTGCCCGTGAATTTCTGGAGCGTGAACGCATTTCCTGCACGGGCGGCAGCGTGGGCGGCGGCCAAGGGCGCCGTGTGCAATTCTGGCCTGCGACGGGCAAGGCCATGCAAATGCTCGTGGCCAAAGAGGAAGTTGCCGTCGTTGAAGCGGTAAAGCCGGTTGTGGCGGACACTTCGGGCGATCTCGACCTGTTTTAATAGTTGTGGTGTTGGCATGAAGGAATGTGTGATCAGAATGAGCCCCAGCTACTCCATGAGTTCCGCATCGCTCGCCAGCGTATTGAAGCAATTGAACGCCGAACTGCATCATCTTGCCGACGCGGTAGGCTCGGTTGAGAAAACCGTGGCAGGCATTGCCACCCGCTCAGGTGGGCATAATGGCCACATGATGTCTGACCTGCAGCGGATCGACAGCATCGGGCAGACACTGCGCGCCCTTGCGGATTTTTCCGATAATCTTTCAGGCCTGGTGCCCGGCGAGTTGCAAGTGGATGTGGATTCAGCGGTGAGTTCGCTTCTCCTCAGTGATGTGGCCAACAGGCTTCGCAGTTCCACCGGCAGCATTGGGGCCGGCAGCGAATGGACTTCCGGTGAAATGGAAATCTTCGATTTCTGAGGACAGGCTCCAAAAGATTTGAGCTCTGCTTACTCTTCCATCCGCAAGACGCCTGTGATTGCCCCAATGGCGGAAACTGGCTGTTGCGCAGACACGAATCCAGACTGTTGTTATCCAATGCGATTCTCCTGGCTGTCTGGCGCAAAAGGAAAGCCCATTATCTCATTGAGATAATGGGCTTTTATTTGGTTGCGGGAGCCCGATACCACCTTTACCGAACAACCATCAGATGTCATTGAAAAAGGCGATCATGGAGTCGATTGTCAGCCGCTGAGAAGGCAGAAACCATAGAGAGTTGACAGTCTCATGTTCCATTTGAACGCACTGTTTCTGATAGTTTTTTTGCCCACAGGCACTGTATCTGACGGAGCAGGGCGTATCAGCCCCGCTCCGTCGCTTCAGATATCAACTTGTTCCGCAATCTCAAGGGCATCGTCAACCTCAATGCCGAGATATTTGACCGTACTTTCGATCTTGGTGTGTCCCAGCAGCAGTTGAACTGCACGCAGATTCCCTGTGCGCTTGTAGATCATGGTGGCCTTGGTCCGCCTCAACGAGTGCGTCCCAAAGAGACTAGGATCCAGACCGCAACTTCCGACCCATTCTGAGACCAACCGGGCGTATTGCCGAGTGGTCAGGCATCGGCTTTGGCCTTTCCGGCCGATGAATAGAAATTCACCCTCCTTTTTGCCTTCGGCTCTTATGTAGTCATCCAGTGCCTGTCGGGTTTGTTCCGTAATCTCAAATCAAACTGGATGGCCAGTTTTCTTCTGCCGGACGGTTGCACGATCAACTGTGTAGCCCCGAGGTCTTCGTTGTAACGCACTGTGTGGGCGTTTGAAAATTTGCCTGAGCGCAATTCAGGTTCAGAGCGATGCCAGTGCAGTTCGATGGACAATTCGGACATGTTTTTTCCTCTCAAGTTCAGGCGGCAGCCGCAATCTTCTTTTTCGGGTCAAAGAACGGCTTTTCAACTACCGTTGCGGTGGCTGAGCCCGAGCCGGTTATGACGTCAAGCAAAGTGCCGATCGCTGCACAGTCAGAGGAAACCATGGC
Source organism: Hyphomicrobium sp. (assembly GCA_031414095.1). Classification (GTDB taxonomy): domain Bacteria; phylum Pseudomonadota; class Alphaproteobacteria; order Rhizobiales; family Hyphomicrobiaceae; genus JANNFX01. Next base: position 4,789 of record JANNUW010000131.1, read on the forward strand.
CAACGCGATGTTTTGCTTGAGCCGAGGCGAATAGATGGCCGATGTTACCTTGCCCACGGTGTTTCCTGCGGCACTGATCGGCCAGAAGGTGGTGTTCGGCCCGGTCAGCGGTGCGCAATCAATGCGCAGACCGACCTGCTTGCGGCTGACGCCTTCGGCGCGGATGCGGCGCAAAGCGGCCTTGCCGATGAACTGCGCCTCCATTTCCAGGTTGATCAGACGGTCCAGCCCCAGCTCGTATGGGTTGGTGTTGATGTCGGCATCGGCGTGATAGGATAACATCCCGCCCTCGATCCGACGGATCGAGGAGGTGTGGCCAGGTTTCAGGCCAAAGGGCGCACCCGCAGCCATGATCTTTTCCCACAGTTCGTCACCGCGCGCGCCATCCTGAAGGTAGAGTTCGTAGCCCAGCTCGCTCGACCAGCCAGTCCGCGACACGACCAGCGGAATGCCGTCCAGCTCGACCTCGCGCAGCCAGTAGTAGCGCAGATCCACGATGCTGTCGCCAAACAGCGCCCGCATCACCTTGCCCGATTTAGGGCCCTGCAATTGCAGCGGCGAGACATCGGGTTCGCAGATCGCCACATTCAGCCCCGAATGCACGGCGACGCCCTGTGCCCAAAGCAGGATGTCGCTGTCAGCCAGCGAGACCCAGAAGTGGTTTTCTCCAAGGCGCAGAATGATCGGGTCATTCAGAATGCCGCCCCTGGCATTGGTGATCAGCACATATTTGCACTGCCCGACTGCCAGACCTGACAAATCGCGTGGGGTCAGCATCTGGGTGAATTTTGCGGCATCGGGGCCGGTGATTTCAACCTGCCGCTCTACCGCCACATCGCAGAGGATCGCATCATTGACGAGGTTCCAAAAATTCTGTTCCGGATCGCCAAAGTCACGCGGAATATACATGTGGTTATAGACAGAGAATGCCGTCGCACCATGGCGGACCGTCGCATCGAAATAGGGAGATTTCCGGATCTGCGTGCCGAAACCGAAACTCGTTGCATTTGCCATACTGCTTACCTTTCCTGGCGCGGACACCAACAAACCGCGCGTCCAAACCGATATTGGTTAGGTTTTAGCGGAAGCCAAGGTGTGAGATCGGGCTGATATTTGCAGCCAAACAGAACAAACGGACCAATTTTTCTGAAAAGATGGATCGTTCAGACCTGCCCGTTGGTTCTGGTTTTTCGAGTCTATTTTTCTTGTACCGCCGCCAGTCGAGCAAGATTAGGTTGAACCGATTTAATCTCTCTGGTCACGATGTAAGTCATGTAGCGGTCGATTCCCAACTCTGCCACAAGCAACACTTCCATCAATTCCTGAAAGGCCGGGAGGTTGGGTGTCACAACCTTCATGACATAATCCATGCCGCCTCCCGTGGCGATGCAGTCTATGACCTCATCGAGTTGACGGATATGTTCCTCGAAGCGATCGAAATCCGTCTTGCGATGGTTCTTCAGCGAAATTGTTACAACGACCTTAGACACATCAGCGATTTGACTCAGCGCGACATCCGCATGATACCCCTGTATCAAGCCAGCCTTTTTCAGTCTTGCAAAACGAGCCCAACATGGGGTGGGAGAAAGACTGACCAACTCAGCCAGTTTGGATTTGCTGAGTTGCCCGTGCTGCTGCAGCGCACAGAGAATGCGAATATCTGCGGCGTCCACAGCAGTCTTTTTCATTATTTCACAGTTTTCATAGATCGTGGATCTCTTGGACTTGTCCCGCTTTAGTTTCTAGTCCGTTACTCGTTTAAGCAGCCTTTTGTTCGAAGGCCAATGGGCTTTTCCCTCCTAATGTCGAATGGTGGAGTGCCCCCGTGGAGTGGTCCACCAAGTGGGATAATAGCATTGGACTTGCCACAGTTTTGTTCCCGGTACTTGAATGAAATATTAGCAATCAGGGGGACCGCTCATGGACCGTTAGAGACCTCATGCTCTTGCTACAGCTTGTCCGCTCACTGTGGCGGAGCGGACTTTCAATTTACAATGTCCGCTTTTTCAGAAAACTGGTCTGCATGCAGAGGCACAGCTGATATGGTTTGACAGCTGCACTTGGTCTCATGTTGACCCATACCGGACATCGCGGCTTAGGCGAATGCCTGAACCTACCCACAAAACCATCTCCTTTCGACAAAAGGCTACCCCTGCAATAATCTCTCACTGCTTCTAGTACAAAATGCCGGTCAGTTCATTTCAGTTTCTTGAGTACAAAATTTTCGAGCGAATTCGTAACCGGATCATTCAGTTGACGCTTCAGAAGTGAAACGTGGATATCGCTCAAATCGGGCAATAGCTGCTGTCTTATTGCTTCAAGGCCTGGGGGGATCATGGCTCGGGGAAGCACCGTAATCCCCATGTTGGCTTTGACTGCGGCGATAGTTCCTGCGTAGCTTGGACTCGAAAGCACAAGCCTCCACTTCCAACCCAAGGAATCTAGAGTTTTTACGGCTCTGGCCCGATAGACACACGGCTGTGGAGCAAGGACCAAGGGCAGAGGTTTGGAGCGATCAATGATATTTGGATCCCCCACCCATTCAAGAGTCTCGGACCATACGTCGATACCATAGGGGAAATCCTCCGGCCGGTTCATCTTGACAAGCACAAGGTCGAACTCGTTCTGACGAAACCGGTTGTAGAGGTTGAGCGTCAGGTCACACTCGATGTTAAGGAGAATGCGTGGGTGGTTGTGGGCGAATTCGGCAAGAACATCCGACAAGAAAACGCTTGCAAAGTCTTCAGGTAATCCAAAGTGCACTTCGCCTTCCAGTTCAGGTTCTCGGAAACGGTCTAAGGCTTCGCAATGCAGTGCGTATATTTGCCTCGCATAGTTGAGGAAAGTCTCGCCAGCTACAGTTAGCGAGAGGACTCTGCCCCTCTCGACCAGTTTTTTGCCAAGTAAAATCTCCAGCTTTGCGATCTGCTGGCTCACGGCCGATTGGGTTCGGCCAACGCGCACTCCAGCCCTCGTAAAACTACCGGTTTCGGCAACGGCGAGGAAACAGTGGACCGTGACAGTATCAAGATTCATTAGATTCTCTAATTGTAAGTATAAAAACTATACATTTTTCTAATCTAATGACAACTCCTATGAAGACTTCGAACCAAGGGGATCTTGATGGAACTGCTACAATTCTTCACCCAAAACCTGCTGTCGCCACCAATCCTATTCTTTGGGCTTGGTATTGTGGCGGGAGCCATCAAATCCGATCTGAACGTTCCAGAGAGTATCAGCAGGTATCTATCGATCTATCTGATGATGGCAATCGGCTTCAAGGGTGGCACCGCTATAGCGGGCACCTCCAGTCTATCGGTCGCATTATTCCTGACCTTGGGAGCCGGTCTCCTTATGAGCTTCCTGCTACCCTTCTTCGCATATGGTTTGCTGCGAGCCACCACTAGACTTGATCGGCCAACCCTTGCGGCCATCGCTGGAACCTACGGCTCAGTGAGCATTGTTACTTTTGTGACAGCAACAAACTTTTTGGCTGCGTCAAGCACTGCCTACGAAGGTCACATGGTTGCGGTTTTGGCGGTGATGGAAGCACCGGCTATACTCTCTGCTCTGTTCATTGCTCACCGCGCAGCACCTGAAACCATTGAATCTGGCAAGCAGGCTACGCCGAGGCTCTCCCGGGAGATATTTACCAATGGCGCAATCCTTCTGCTCTTTGGTTCGTTCCTGATCGGCTGGCTCTCGGGCAAGCCCGGACTTGATAGAATGGAAGGTTTTCTTGTTACTCCGTTCCAAGGCATTCTGGCCTTGTTCCTGCTCGACATGGGAATCATCGTTTCGCGGCAACTGCATCATATGAGAGATTTCACTTTACCACTTGTCCAGTTTTGCATTTACATGCCATTGTTCGGCGCTGCCGCCGGGCTCTTGCTCAGCTTCCTCATTGGTCTCAATGCAGGCACAGGAGCTCTGTTCATGGTTCTCTGTGCAAGTGCTTCCTACATCGCGGTGCCTGCCGCCATGCGACTGGCTCTTCCGCAAGCGAAAGCGGCGATATATCTGCCAATGTCACTTGCCATCACCTTCCCATTCAACATTGTCATAGGGATTCCAGTCTACTTGCTCTTGGCTAAACGGGTCCTAGTCTGAACGTGAATGAGCAATGTTGATATGACAAGATCCAGAATGTTCATGCCCAATGCATCACTACACCCCTACAAGGGTGCAAGAGCTGTTCTGGCGACCATGCACGGCAAGGCAGAAGTAATTGGCCCAGCACTCGAAGTCCGGCTCGGCATGGAAATTGTAGTGCCACCAATCATCGATACAGACACCTTCGGGACCTTCACTGGCGAAATCCCGAGAGCCGGTTCGATGTATGATGCCGCACTGGCAAAGGCCCGACTTGGCATGCGCCTCACAGGTGTCAATGTTGGTATTGCCAGCGAAGGTAGTTTTGGCCCACATCCAGTTATTCCCTTTATTGCGGCCGCCAGGGAACTGCTTGTCCTCATCGACGAGGAGCGTAACATAATCATCACCGAACATATTATGACCGAGCGTACTAACTTTGATCACATCGTTGTTGCGCCAGATGACAACCTCCAGCCATTTCTCGAGAGGATCGGTTTTCCATCGCATGCCGTAATCGTTCGACCCAACCGGGGAATGGGTCCAATTCATAAGGGGATCAACGACACGGACCATTTAGCCAGTATTATCAAGGAAATTTCTCAAGCCTCTGAAGATCGAAAAACACGTATCGAGACGGATATGCGGGCCCATCTCAATCCAACCCGAATGGAGGGAATCGCGCAACTTGCCGAGAAATTTGCAAGGCGGCTGGAAACCCATTGTCCTGCCTGCGGAACACCGGGGTTCGGCACGGTCAAGTCTGAACAAGGACTTCCCTGCGTCGAATGCGGCGCCGACACACAGCATGTAAAGACGCTCGTCAGCGGCTGTGCGTCTTGTCAATTTACTGAGAACCAGCCTCGCACTGACGGTCTTCGCTTCGCTACGGCTGCTCAATGCCCGGAGTGTAACCCATGAAGCTTACGCATCTCGACCGACTGGAGGCAGAAGCCATCTTCATCCTGCGCGAAACAGCAGCGCAGTTCGAAAAACCTGTTCTGCTCTACTCCATTGGCAAGGATTCGGGTTGCTTGCTGCATCTTGCGGCAAAGGCCTTTTATCCGGGTAAAACGCCCTTTCCGCTGATGCATATCGACTCAACTTGGGAGTTCAAGGAAACCATTGCTTTCCGCGACTGGGTCGTAAAGCAATATGGTGTAGACCTGATCGTATCTCGGAATGAAGACGGCGTCCGCCAGGGCATCAATCCCTTTGATCACGGCAGCAGCCTCTATACCGAGATCATGCGCACTGTACCTTTGAAACAAGCAATCACGGCCCACGGCTTCGATGCGGCCATAGGCGGAGCTCGACGCGACGAGGAGAAGTCACGGGCGAAAGAACGTGTGTTCTCGGTTCGCGATGCCAACCACGCCTGGAACCCAAAGAACCAACGCCCCGAAATGTGGGACAATTACAATGGACGCCTCGCACCCGGCCAGAGCATGCGGGTGTTTCCCATATCCAACTGGACAGAACTTGATGTCTGGCTCTACATCCAGCGCGAAAGAATTCCGCTACCTCCCATTTACTTCGCAGCACAACGACCGGTTGTCTGGCGCGATGACCAAATCATCATGGTCAATGACGAACGTATGCGCCTTAACCCCGGGGAGGTGCCCGAAATGATGCGCGTAAGATTTCGCACCTGCGGTTGCTACCCGCTTACGGGTGGTATGGTATCAAGTGCACAGGACGTTGCCGCCGTCATTCTCGAAACTATCAACGCTTCCGGCTCCGAGCGGCAGGGTCGAGTCATCGACAAGGATGGCGCGTCCGCCATGGAAGACAAGAAACGGCAAGGTTATTTCTAAAGATCTGCTTTCATACTTTCGTCTTTGTCAAACTAGTGAAAAAGACCGGTAGATCTGCACCTGCCGCTTTCTTCTAAGTCTTGATCGAAACCGTTCCCTACAAAATCCATATCGTTCTCACCAACAACGGCGTCCAGTAGACGTTTCCTCCGCGATACGCAGATGGCCCAACAGCTACCTTTATTACCTAAATGTTCGATATGCGCTACCGGGAATGCGGCATTGAAAACCGCCTCACCAAGATTAAACTCTGATGCACCAATGTTTAACGGAGAAAAAGCGTGGCGTCGATGGAGATTAGGATATCCTCGTTGCGCGGATCAATTTTAGCGTCGTGGAGGGACTGGGGCATGGACAGCCTTTTTATCGCAGGCACTTTCCAGCAGCAAGTGAGACACCTACAGAAACAGCAGAAACATAATCCAAATGACGATTGCGGCCTTTGCGGCTGTTACATGAAAGGGATTGCCTTTGTACCTATCGGCGCTGCGCCAGGCGCCGGTGGCGGCAAAGAGGGAATAGGGCAAGGGAATGAAATGAACGATGGCCGCCCAAATAATGGGTGCTTCGGCAATAACAAGGGTGAGGGCAATCATAGTGGCAACAAGATTCAAGACCAGACCATGGGTGATCAACCAGCGCCAGAAGGCTTCTCGCAGGGACAATTGCCCGAGCCAAAGCTGCCTCAGCGATATGGTCGTATTCATTGGACTCTAACTTCTTCCATCTTTGTCTTTTCAAGCCTCATCGCCGACGAGAAATGATACGGTGCGGTCGCCGGCGAGAACGCGGGAAGCCGCTTCACCGCACCATCGGGCTTGCCTGGCGCAGCAGCTCGCCCCAGACCGAAACCTTCCTCCTCATCGCCAATTATTTGCGCGATGCCGTGAAGCGGAATTTTCCGGATTTTATGCTGCACGAACTCTGATCTCACCCTGAAAGAGATTTTCTATCAAATCTCATGCGAAATTCGATTGGACCGGCGCTTCCGGCGCCCCCATTTCCCCGATGTCAGGTTGTTTTCAACCGAACACGGAGGAAGACCGAAATGTACACCGACTATCAGGCTGAGTCTTATTTCCTGCAAAACTCCCATGAGATGCACCCCTGCATTGAACACGGCAGAGTAAACGCCCCCATAATAACACAAGGGCCTGCGGAAACCTCGTACATGGTGTTGGCAATGCATGTGCATCCTGGTTCTACAGCAAACAACCTGACACCAAACCCCGAGACCTCTGTAAATCCAGGAGACGCCCAATGACTACGATCCAAAACATCAAACAGTTCAAGAACATCGATGCCAAGCGGCCAATTGTGATGGACGCCAAAAATGAGGAGGTGAAAAATAGGGAAGTCATTCTTGCCCTCAACCAATCCCTCGCGCATGCCATTGATCTGCGCAGCCGCATCAAGCAGGCCTATTGGAGTTCTAAGGGTGGAAACTTCTACATGTTGCACAAAAAGTTCAACGACTTTAGTAACGATCTTGACGCCATTGCCGATGAGTTTGCGGCCAGAGTGTTGGCGCTGGGTGGCGTTCCGGTGCGGACGATCTCAATTGTCGCGCGGACGTCGAAGCTGCCGCCCTATCCCCTAGGCACCCTCAAAGCTTTGGAGTATCTCGACGCAGTCATCGCCAGTTACGAGGCGGCATCAACACATCTTCCTGTGATCATGAGAAAAGTTGTTCAAACTGGTGACCATCCGACAGCAAGTGTCATCACGGGATTTTCAAAGCTGCTGGATGAGCAAGTGGGATTTATCACTACTCATATCCCAGCAGAATGGGTAGCTGGACCCAAGAAGCAGTCCGTAAGCTGATCAATATCATATACGTTGAACTCCGCCCATGCACTTCGACGGCGTTGGACATGGGCGGAAATCTGACAAGAGTGATAGCAAGAGCCGCACATTGCAATTCTTATATCCCGCCCGTCCGAAGCCGCAATCGTGATGCAAGCGGCAGCATTACTATCAAGGTGAGACACAAGTATGACAGTCGAACCGATAGGTTTTTACGCTATCAGGCAATTCGAAATCGACGTACTTGTTCCCTTGTCTCTGTTCGGACACGACGTATCATTCACCGCTTCGTCGCAGGCCATGCTCACTACGGTTATCGTAGTGTTTCTAATTCTTTTCGCGGTCTAAATAGTATTCTGTCTCAAGATGTCAATTTGACGCGGAAAATTGTTTTTAGGCAATAAAATAGAATGTTGCGGAGTATGTTCCATGTTTTTGCGAGGAAAAAAACAGGGTTTTTGGTTAAAGGTCCAGAATTTAATCTGGCCGAAGATGGGCTGGAGGCGAGCATGGCGATATCTCGTGCATCGCATGGCAAGGCTTTCGGCGAGTCCGCATGCCATTGCCTTAGGATTTGCGGCGGGTGCATTTGCATCATTCACGCCATTCCTCGGTTTTCACTTTTTCCTTGCCGCACTGCTTGCCTTTCTGCTGCGCGCCAGTATCCTAGCATCTGTAATCGGCACCGTCGTTGGCAATCCGGTGACTTTTCCCTTAATCTGGTTGGCTGCGTACAGTATCGGCGCGGCAACGCTTGGAGATACGACAAAGACGGAGTTGCTTCTTGCCCCTCCATCAAACCCCGAAGATATCGTAAGCGGCGGGTTCCTTTCGCAGGCCAGTTTGCTCTGGCGCATGATTGAGCCGGTGTTCCTTCCTTTGGTGATAGGTGGTATACCGCTCGGGCTTGTCTGTGCAGCTCTTTGCTATTGGCTCGTTCGGGTGACAGTCGAACGGTTCATGACGCGGCGAAGAAGGGTTCGGGCCTTTGCAGCACCGTAATATTCGGGTCCGGACTCAATTAGTCCCCTGTGAACTAATCCCAACTCATTGATTGCGTTTGTTGACTTTGGCAATTGCAGACTATCATTTTGCAGGAAAACGCCGTGTTGAGGGCTGTTTCCTTGCAAAATGATTTTGTGATTCACGAACGGTTTGAAGTGTGATTCACTGCGCTTGAGCAATCAGCCGGAGGGTCACTGCCCATGAAACCACGCGAGCGCCGTGAGACGGGAGCACAGGACCTGTTCCGCTCGCGCCTTGACCAGATCATCAACCTGAAGCACGAGCTGGTGACGCTGTCGAAGACGGTGTCGTGGAGCTTTATCGAAGGGAAATGCGGTGAGGTTTATGCAGATGGCCCCGGCATGCCGCCGCTG
>JANNUW010000132.1:0-7145 GCA_031414095.1 Hyphomicrobium sp.
TTGAGGCCCGGGTCGGCGTCGATCAGATCGTTGATCTTACGGTAGTAGCCGGCCTCGATGAAGGCGCCGAGCCACTGCGAGTCCGACACCGCCATGTTGTACTTTTTCTCGCCGGACGTGAGCGAAGTGTTGAGGCGGGTGTAGTAATCCGGCCACGGAATGAAGTCGATGTCGAGCTTCACGTGGTTGCCGGATGGCGCCTTGTAGTTCTTGTTGAACAGGTCCTTCATGATGCGGGTCGGCGGCCAGTCGGGCACCGCCATGCGCAACACCACTTCTTCAGCCAGGGCTGGCGTAGCCACCCCGCCGAAGTTCAGCGCGATGGTCGTCGCGACCACCGCAGTCCAGATCGGCAGTTTCGTCTTGCAACTCATTCTCTTCCTCCCTTTGTTAGCTCTTGCTGGCCGTTCAGTGTCCACCACGCGGTGCCGAACGCCCGCCGTCATCCGGATGAAAAAGACGCACTCGAGCCGGGTCGATGGAGAAGTAAGCCGATCACCATGAGTGGTAAACGCCAGCCGCCCGTGCCTCCGGTAGGTCCATTTTAGCTGAAATGAAAGCTCTCATGATATTTTCTTTCGTGCCTTGCCGAGTTGGTCCCGGACGAACGCGCTCGACGGTGGCTGGAAGTTGGTGGCAATGAATTCACCCAGTGAGGAATCGCCCTTCCTGACTGGACTCGGGAATATCCGGTCCTTGTATGGCTCCTGGCCAAGGTCCACTGTTCTAGCATGCCGGTCGTCGTCAGAGCCATGTTCGAATGACCGCAACTGGCCCTTAGGCGACATGGCAACGATAGCCGATAATGGCCGCTTTCGCCCCGGAAGCAGACATACGTGCAAGACTAACCATGTCTGATTATGAGTTCACGCCCCTAACATAGGCAGAGGAGTTCATAGCAATCGGCTTGGACGCTAAGTGATCACATAAATCTGTTCTGCCTCAGTCCTTTGCCAGAACGGCAACTGCTAGACACGTCTCATGCTGGCGTGGCGCAACAGCAAGGCGCTCTGCCAGCCTAGCGAACAACCTGTCGATCACCGCGGCCGCGTCGGGGCGGTCACCGAGACAACGCATCAACGTCGGTCCAGACCAAGCGCGCGTCGTGTTCGCGTGGCTGCGCGCAAGGGCAAGAGCATCGCCTGTTGCCTGGTAGTCCTTCCACCAGGGATCGGGAACATCCACAACGTTCGCCTGCTCTAATCTAAGCCCCGCAAATCTTTCGTTCGCCTCGAACGGTTCGCTAATGGCCTCCACAGACCGGGTGGAAACCGGAACTGTCAACCGGGTCTGTTCATCGCGGGACAGGACTCCCTCCCTGCCAAGATCGACGATGGATTGCCAAAATTCTCCACCAAGCCATTCCCAGCCGGTTGAGTCATGCTTTTTACCAACAAAGGCCGATATCAGTCGCCCGCCTTGTCGTAGTTCGGACGCTCGGCATTCGAGAAAGCGCCGCCAGTCTGACGCCTGTCTCCGTAATGTCGTCGCTGTGACATGCGAGTCCTTAGAGTACCCAGGCAACACATGATCCGGGGCCTGGATTGGATCGCCGTCCAGCCAGTGCATCGTCCAGGTGTTCCATCCAAGATGCACCGAATGAGGTGCCATGATCGGCTGGAAGTAGGAGCGCCCAATCGCCGACGGAAAAACATTGACCGCTCCGGTCAGATAACTGCCTGGATCATCATCAAGTGTCGCGAAAAGTGCTGAAAAGTCGTTTGATGGCAGGTCTGTATGGATCACCTGCACTGGTCGCTCCGGGTCGGTTCGCGCCCGGATTTCCTCAATGGCGATCCGCATGGGCGCCATCGAATTGCGTCCCTGCGAAGAGCCGTAGTCTGCAATGACAACCGGCTCATCGCCAATCTTCACTGCGCGCGCTGCTTGTTCTAGATATGGCAGAAGCCGGGCGATGCCTCCTGCTTGCATTGCGGAGTTGCGGTTGTAGAAACCACCCCCCTCCATCGCGGCTCCAGGCGGCTTGGTGCCGGGCTCTGTTGTATCTTTGTTCATGGAAATTGCTCACAAAAGGGGTTTCTATGATCTTCAAGAGATGCTCGAATTTGTGCCAGTCTTCGGTACCAGCGTCTGCTCAATGGCTGTCTACTCTTGATCGCATACTCTCATCTCTGCTGAGGGGTGGCAAGCATGGGCTGCCGCGATAACACTGCCACTCATGGCGGAAACCCGTGGGCCCGGAGCTAAGTCAGGCCACTACTCTTCATGCCCGTTCCGGGTCAACATGAGACCAATTGCTTCTGCCAAACTATGTCGGCTGTGCCTCCGCATGCAGACCAATTGTCTGAAAAAAGCAGACATTGCAGGCTCATTGTCAGCTTTGCCACAATGAGCGGACAAATCGCAAAACGACCGTGAGGTCGGCTTCGGGCCAAATGCAGTCATAGATCTCAAATCCGTAGGCCCCAGTATCGTGGGACGTGGCCAAAATCTTTATCCGTTTGTTTCGGCTTCGCAAGAACAGCCTTCAACCTGAGGTGCCTCTTGCAACCGAATTGACCAGTATTGGCTTCAAGTCCGAGGTGGCGCTGAAACCAATTTTCGCTTCGAGGCACAATTTCACAACTGCCGGACGATTGCGAGATCTTGCGGCTTCAGCTCGCGGCGCCCAAGCAATAACTTGCCCCCTGCCGGGAGACTCCAGTTCTTGCTGCCGTAGTTGAAAGCAAACAGCAGGTTGCCACGGCGGCGCAACCTGATGCCTTCAGGCAATTTGATGGTCTTGAGCTTTGCTTTGGCAGCAACAAATGCCATTACTCTTTCGATGAGAGTCTGATCCGGCCAGCAGGCGAGATAGTGATGCTTGCCATTAACGACCAATGCCGCATCCCCATTCTCAAAACTGGCAATAGCCTCGGCAGTCGTTTCAACATGCTCGCGCCAGCGTTCTGATTTGCCTGAAACTTTGCCGTTCACTTTGTCAAAAATTCCCGGGCGTGTGGACGACACCTCAATGACACGGGATTTCAGGAGCGACTGAAGGGGGCCAGGAGGCAAGTTGCTTGGTATACCGTGATGGCGTGTTTTAGACCCGGTTCGGGGGCCATAGAGCACAATGCCACTCGCCTCCCTGAAGGCTCGTTCGGCCGCGTCCGACACATGGAGCAAGCTTGGAACCAGTACGAGCGGGTAACCTTGGAGTGGATACCCCGGCCTTACGAAATCAACATCGAGGCCAAGCCTGCGCACGGCTTCGTACCATCGGAACACAAGTTCATGGTATCTAAAGTCCTGGCCTTGCGGCTGAATCCGAGTGTACCATGAGGACTCATAGTCATAGACAAGGACCACTGAAGCTTTTTCGGTCTTGCCAAGGTTGCCAATTATCCTCAACTCTACCGCGACCGCGGCGGCCTCCTTGCCGCCCGGTGAGTACTCATGCTGGCCCGGTAAATTTAGCCCAGCGTGCATCTGTTCCTGTGCCAAGGTCGCTTGCCGCCAGCGGAAATAACTGACAACCTCCGCGCCATGGGCCAATGCTTCCCAGGTCCATAGGCGCACCATACCGGGCTCTGGCACGGGGTTCCACGGCGCCCAGTTCACGGGGCCAGGTTGCTGCTCCATTACCCAGAAACGCCCCTTGCCGACGCCGCGATAAAGGTCGTGATGAAATGCCGCTATATCCGGATGTGAGGTTGACGCCCAGCGATTGCGTTCTGTCTCCGAGAAAGGGAAGCGCTCAACAAAACCAATTGGATAGGAATCCCACGATGCGAGGTCGAGATGATCTCCCAATGGCCAATGGTCAAATTCGTTGAAGAAACCCATGAAGTTGTGAGTCACCCAACGGTTCGGCGAATGCGTCCGAATGATTTCGCATTGCATTCTATCATAGGCCTCAACCTGCGATGAATGAAACCGCCAGAAATCAAGGCGCGCCGAAGGATTTGCCTCCGCAACCGTCAAATTTGGCAACGACACTTCGTCGAAACTCTGGACATCCATGGACCAGAAAGCATTACCCCAGGCTTCGTTCAACTGATCTGTGGATTGATAGGTCTGCCGCAGCCAACCACGGAATGCCTTTAGATCTTCCGGTCCCCAGGACAGGATCGTGTCGTGGCAGCCATACTCATTGTCTGTCTGCCAGCCATCAACCGCCGGATGCTTACCATAACGTTTGGCAAGTATCTCCACGATGCGGCGGGTCTCCTGCCAGTATATCTCGGATGAAAAGGTGTAATGTCGGCGAGATCCAAAACCGCGTGGACTTCCTTGTTCAGTGACGGGTGCAATTTCGGGGAATTCATCCATCAACCACTTTGGGGGAGTGGCGGTGGGTGTGCCAAGTACAACCTTCAACCCAGCCTTGCCCAGTATATCAAGCGCCCGATCCAGCCAATCCCACTCGAACTGCCCGCGCTGCGGTTCGTAGCGTGACCAGGCAAATTCACCAATACGAACATAGGATATGCCAAGCTCGCCCATGCGCTTGGCATCCTGTTCCCACCAGTCTTCGGGCCAGTGTTCTGGATAGTAGCAAACACCAAGCATTATCGGGTCAAATCACCGTTATGAATTGCCTTGCCTGCCTCATCGAACAAATGACATGCAGCGACCGGCAGGTTCATCACCAGCATATCTCCGGCCTTTTCCGCAGCAAGACCGCCGGCTTTCACAGATATCTCGCTGCCATCGGCGAGTGAGACATAAAACATGGTTTCGGATCCGAGATATTCGGCAACACGCACCTCGCCTTTCACGCCACCAGTGCCCTTGCCGCCAAGTTCGATGTGCTCAGGGCGCACGCCGAGCATCAGGGCGGTTCTTGCCGCTGGCGCATCGCCATCCACACCAATAGCGATAGTCTCTCCACCAGGCAGCTGCAATGTCACAATATTGCCCTTGACCGATGTAACGCGTGTCGGAATGAAGTTCATCTTTGGCGACCCTATGAAGCCCGCAACGAACATGTTGTCGGGGCGATGGTAGAGTTCAAGTGGAGATCCAACTTGCTCGATAATGCCGCTTTGGAGAACAACAATCTTGTCCGCCATGGTCATGGCTTCGACCTGATCATGCGTCACATAGATCATCGTGCTTTCCAAGTCATGGTGCAGCTTGCCGATTTCAATGCGCATTTGAACGCGCAGCGACGCATCCAGGTTGGACAGCGGTTCATCGAACAAGAAAACGTCCGGTTCCCGCACAATGGCGCGGCCGATGGCGACACGCTGACGCTGGCCGCCGGAAAGCTGGGACGGCTTGCGGTCCAAAAGGGTCCCAAGCTGCAGCAAACCAATCGCGTGCTTGACCCGTTTTTCGATGTCGGCCCTGTCATGGCCGGTCATCCGCAGGCCGAAGCTGATGTTGTCACGAACGGTCATGTGTGGATAAAGCGCATAGGACTGGAATACCATGGCGACTCCACGGTTTGCAGGTTCGACATCTGCCATTTCCCGGCCGCCGATCTGCAGCGAGCCTGAGGTGATGTCCTCCAATCCCGCGATCATGCGGAGCAGTGTGGACTTGCCACAGCCTGAAGGACCGACAAAGACGGTGAATTCGCCGTCCGCAATATCCAGGTTCACCCCCTTGATGATGTGAACATCACCGAATGATTTCTTGGCATTCCTAAGTGAAACTGTTGCCATGGCTTACCCTTTGGTGGCTCCGAGTGTGAGACCTGCGATAAAGTGCTTTTGCATTAGAAAGAACATGGCCACCGGTGGAAGTGCCGCGATGATGGAGGCAGCGGCGATCAATTCCCACGCGACCTTCCATTGGCCTTTCAACTCGTTCATTCCCGCCGTTACCGGCCTGACATCGGCTGACTGCGCCATGATCGTTGCCCAGAAATAATCGTTCCAGATGAAAGTGAAAATTAGAACTGCAAGCGCAGCGATTGCGGGCCGCATGAGCGGCATAACAATGTGCCAGAAGATTCTCCATTCATTGACGCCTTCGACACGGGCGGATTCGATCAAGGCAAAAGGCAATCCCTTGATGAAATTCCGCATAAACAAAGTGCAGAACCCGGTCTGGAACGCAACATGGAACATGACCAGACCCATGGTGGTGTTGTACATCCCGAGTTGCAGCGTCAAATTACGTACAGGTATGGCGAGAATCTGAAATGGAACAAAGTTGCCTGCAATGAACATGAAGAAGACAAGCAAGTTGCCGCGGAACTTATAGACCGCGAGCGCATATCCGGTGAGGCAGGACAGTCCTACCGCGCCAATTACTGTGGGAATCGTGACCTTGAATGAATTCAGGATGTAGTAGCCGATGTTGCTGTTCTTGAAGACTGACGTGTAGTTCTCGATACCGGCGAAGCCCGAGGGCAGGCCGAAATAATTTCCCGCCGCTAGATCGGCAGATGGCCGAATGGAAGTGACGGCGATGCCGATCAAGGGCAGCAGCCAGACCATGAGGGCGATGGGCAGCAGGACCTTGTAGCCCCGCTGCACCCACGGGCCGGTTCTGGCGATGGGGGTCGGAAACATCACGAGTTCCTTTCTTGGGCCAGCATGCGCACGATGAACATGGTGATGAACACCAGCATGATGGCGAACAGCACAACCGCGATCGCCGCGCCATAGCCCATGGCGACGCCATATTCCGAGAGAGCCTGCTCATACATGAAATAGGACAGAACCCGCGTCGATCCATAGGGCCCGCCGACCGTCATGATCGAGATCAGGTCGAAGGAGCGCAGCGCGCCGATCACCGTGACGACGACCGCGATGAAGGTGGCGGGACGCAATTGCGGAATGATGATGTTCCACAGCAACGACCAGCCCTTGGCATTGTCCATCCGGGCGGCTTCCACCTGCTCGGAGTTGATATTGTTGAGCCCTGTGAGATAGAGGATCATGCAATAGGCGATCTGCGGCCACAGGCCCGCGGCGATGACGCCGTATGTGGCATAGCGCTCATCGGCCAGCACGGCGATTTCAGCGCCCGTCACAACACCCAGGATCTTCGGCAGAAGGCCGAAGTCCGGCGCATAGAACCAGCTGAAGATCAGGCCGACGACGACCTGGCTGATGACGAAAGGGAAAAAGAACAGCGACTTGTAGAGGCGGATGCCCGCCACCGTCTGGTTGAGGAACAACGCCACGGCTAGGCCCGCCGGAATGGCCAGCATATAGAGCAGAAGCCAGATTATGTTGTTCTTG
>JANNUW010000133.1:0-3811 GCA_031414095.1 Hyphomicrobium sp.
CACGCCGAACACCGGCACCAGCGACAGCACCGCGATCAGGGCAATGATAGTGGCGGCCAGTCCCGCCTCGCCGAACTTGCGGATCAATTCGGAATCCGAAAACTGCAAGGCAATGAACGAAATGCCGGCGGTGCCGTGGGTGAGCACGCAGGCCGGTCCGACCACCAGCACGGCATTCTTGAAGGCTGTGTATTTATCCTGGCCCGCGATCAGCCGGTCACGCGCCGCGAAGGTCAGCTGCATCGAGTCGGAGAAGCTGATCACCATGATGAGCGGCGTCATCACGTTGAGGAACATGTTGAGATTGAAACCGGCCCAGCCGAGACTGCCGAGCGCGAGCAGGATCGCGATGATCGGCGGAAACGCCGCGACGATCATGAACGATATCTTGCGGAAGAACACGATCGCGATGATGCAACCGGCCAGAATGCCGAGGATGTTATAAGTCAGCCCGTCGCGCTTGACCGCGTTGCGGATTTCGAGCTGCATCACGGGCGCACCGGTCATCTTGGCGGTCAGGCCAGAGCCTTTCAATTCCCGGTCGAGTGTCGATTGAATCTCGGCGATCACCACCTTGGCCGTGCGCTCCGCCACAACCTGACGGTCGAGCGCGATCACGGCCATGGCCAATTGCCCATCAGCCGATAGGAACTTGCCTTTGACGATGTCATTGGAACCGAGGCGGCCAATCAAGGCATCGTATTCCGGGCCTTCTTCGGGCAATTCGTCGGGCACGAGGGCCGGCGCAAAGCCTGACGCATCCGGCTTGTCGCGGGCCGAGAGCATCGACACGAGGCCGCCGGCACCTTCAACGAGCTGCAACTCCACGATGGCGCGGCTGAACGCTTCGAGTTGCGGTTTCTTTAAGAGATCCTGCCCCTCGATGACGACCAAAACGTCGTACTCGCTCGACGGAAAACGCCGGTCGATCTCCTCGTACTGGCGAAACTCCTTGGTATCGGTGCGAAACAGCTCAGACAAGCTGTCGTCGACTTGAAGCCGCGACACGCCCAAGATGGCGAGCGCCGTAAGCAGGAGAATGACGGTTGCCGAGACGTAGGGTGCCTTTAAAGCGATCAGCCCGATCCGGTCGAGACCGAGCGAGAACAGGAACGAGCGCCGCGGTTCTTCGGTGCCTGCCATGTCGTGCCTTGCCCCCAGCGCTTCTTCGTCGATGATCCAGACTGCATAACACGCTCAGTTCCGTAACGCCGTAGACGCTCGCGAGCCCAAGCCAACGGACCGAATCAGACGGCTTGGTTGTCGCACTTGCGTGCGCGAACGCGCAAGGGGGCCCGCGCAAACCGCACCGGCGCAGCACGCCAGCGGCCAACGGGCACTCACATGCGCCACGCACCGATGACTTGCAGCGGCCTCATTAATCCGCTAATCACCCTTAAAAGACCGAGCAAAGCCACTGGGTTAGGCTGGAAAGCACAACGAACAGTGCTCGAACAATAGGCTTGACGGTGGAACGGCCGCGTTTATGGCAGATCAGACTCTCGACACGACGGGCCTGACCTGTCCTCTCCCGATCCTCAAAGCAAAAAAGGCCATGAGCGGCTTGGGGCCGGGACGAACGCTGGAAATTTTCGCGACCGACCCCGGTGCGTGCGACGACTTCGAGGCCTATTGCCGTCTCACTGGCCATACCCTGGTCGAGCAAAGCGATGCCGCCGGAGTCTTCCGCTTCCTAATCCGCCATTCTGAAAAATCCGCCAAACCCTAAACATTTGCAGCAATTTCCCTCGATCCCGCCGCATTCGCTTGCCCCGGTCAAGGGTCCGACACATTTTACCAACAGTGTGCGCGCTCGTGATAGCCATCGGACATGAAGCCAAGGCCGAGACCAGTGGGGGCGCCGTGCTCACCGTCGAAACTGAAACTGAACTGCGCGGCCGGCTGGTCGCTGCGGGCCGTATTGTCGTGAACCTCTGGTTCGACGGCGACATCGTGTGCTCAAATCTCGTCATCGGCCCCAACGGCTACCTGACCGGGTCGGCAGCAGCGCGGGAAATCATCGTTGAAGGGCAGATCACCGGACCCATCCATGCGAGCTCGGTTATTCTCAGGGGCGGGTGCATCGTCGAGGGCGATGTACACCACACGACAATCGCGATCGAGCCTGGCGCCACGATGACCGGCCGGGCGTCGCGCTTTCCGGTCATCCAACTGCCAGCCGAACTTTTGCAACTCGAGGCGAAGTCCGAGGCCAACCGCTCCGCGCTCGAAGACGCCACCTACCGTTCATTCGAGCCCGACCCGACGCCGGTCGCCGCGGCCTTCGTCCCAAAAACATTTGCCGACAGCGGCGCGTAGCGAGTACCAAGGCCGACGCCAAAAAAGACCGGGGCGCCAAAGTCTTTCCTTTCAACCGCTAAGCGCACAACGCCGCGTCTGACAGGCGCCAGCGGGCCGGTACAGCGCCGGCCCAGACACGCCCTGAGATGACATACGCGCCAGCGTTGACTTCAAAGCGCTTGCCTCGCATAAGAGGCACCCACGGCCAAGTGCCGGGCGGTTAGCTCAGCGGTAGAGCACACCCTTCACACGGGTGGGGTCGCAGGTTCAATCCCTGCACCGCCCACCAGAAAACACATAAGATTCAACGACTTCTTTAACATTCCAATTTGCTGCTTGGCAGGCGATCGCCTGTAGGAACCACATAGGAACCACCGAAACGCCGTTTCAATCGCCGAGCACTGACTTCGCCAGCGTCCGCATCTCCATCACGAACGCAAGCAAATAGCGGCGTTCTTTAATCGCTTCACGCGTCATGTGACCATGTTCGTAGCGGCCGTTGCGGTCGTCACGCGGCGCGCCGCTATTTGCAGCACCGCCATGCATCCGGCACCTCGCTTTACCGGCGACAGACGGCGACCGGCAACTGCTCCCGCGCCGCGTCTTCGCTCCACATTTGCGGCACTGGGATAGCGCGTGGGGCTGGCAATTCTGCCTTTGCATGGGGTTGATCGATCTTTTCATGCGTTACCCCTCCCCCTCCATGGGGCAGTCGTTGCACGACGTTGCCAACGATTGCCTGTGCGCCCGGATGCACATGCACAACCTTCACAATCTGCTCGCCGCCGCGCTGCAGCTTCGCCAGCGTTTCAGCTTGCAGGGTGAAGGTCCGTAGTAATTTCACGGCGGCGTTGCTCGCGCTGTCAAATTGCGGCAGCTGGTCCGCGCGAGTGGCACGCTGGAGAATGACTTGTGCCGCTGAGTTGGTCAGTGCCATTTGCACGGCCAGAGCTGCCTGAACCTCGTTCTGAGGTTTGGCGCCCTCAATGAATGCCAACAGCCCGTTCAACGTCGTGACATCGATTTTGCCGTCTATCGCTTTGCTGACTGACATCAATCGGTTTAGCTGCATGATCGCGAAAGCCGTGCCGCGCGTGCCAAACAAATCCTGGATCCGCGCGAGCCAACCGGAGTGATCGTTGTGATCTGGTCCCAGCTCTTCGATTGAACCAGCCTTAGATTGGCTACAGCGCACCCTCAGGCGCGGATCTCTCGTCTGGACAAGCTGAGTAGCTTTGCAAATTGCCGCCTGCTCAGCGTCGCCTGGAGAGCATTCTGCGAACGTGTTTGCTTTCGTTGCAGGTGGTTTCCGTGACATTCAACCTCGGAAATTTTCGGCCAAAACTGCCGTAGGCCGTTCGCTGAAAGGAAGAGCTAGGTTTATTTTGATTTTGGAAAGTAAGGAAGGGAATGAAAACGCGTATTCCCGATTTTAACTTTCAAACCTTCCCGTTGAAAGCATACCTACAGGACCCTTACAGGTTCTTACAGATAAAGGGATGTCGCGCTT
>JANNUW010000134.1:0-26745 GCA_031414095.1 Hyphomicrobium sp.
AGCGACGGTGAGGGGGGTGGGCTCAAGCGATCGAACTTCCCCCTCACCCCAACCCTCTCCCCAAGGGGAGAGGGAGCGTTCTGGTCAGCCGACGGGCAGCACTGGCTCCTTCAGAGCGCGGGTATGACAAGCATCGCGCTAGTGGCAAGGACTCCCATTTCAGGCCGTGGGTTGGTTTGGTCCCTTCCGAAATTCGCAAAAAAACTTATCCCCGCCACCTCGCACCTCCCGCATACTGCCCCCATCCCGTGTCACTCGAAGGGGCGTCATCTAGAGGCGTTTAGGTGATGCGATACGGGAGCAGGTTCGGAAGGACTAACCACGCGCCTTACGCAGGCAACCCTTCCGCAGCGCACTGGATTCTGCAGTGATGTAGAACTTGGGGTTGTCGCCGACTTGTGACGGTGCGTTGAGGCAGGGGTAATGCGCCATCTACTCTACTCTCGGTCTACCCGAGGTGCTTCCGCGGCCCGCAACCTTATTGCTTTGCTCGCGCCGACTCCCGTTCCGCGAGCCGGCCGGCGCTCGCGTTTGCAGTGGGTTGATCCGTACTTCCGGGCGTCCCGGCCGGCTCGCCGGAGGCGAGTCGGGACGCACCAAGCAAAACCAGCCGGCCGCACGCCCGCCTTCCTCATTCGCAACCCTTGTTTTTCTTGCAGCTGTTGAAGTAGGCGGTTTGCTGGTCGGATGACCCAAGCTTCACGGCGTCACGCAGGCAGGCCGAGCGGCACTTCTCTGCGGGCTTTGTATAGGCGCTCGGATCGGTCCATGATTTGGAACGGCCGTCCTTGTAGACATACGTGGTGGAGCAAAGCCGCTCGCCATTTTTGTAGCCGACGACTTCGCACGCGGAGGCCGCACCGCCGGTTGCGAGTGTCGCGCATACGATAACGAGGGCTGAGACCAGGTGTGAGAGTTTCATGGTGATGTTCCTTGATCGGGGGTTGATTTGCCAACCATGCCGAAAAAGGAACCAGTTGTTTGTTACGCGCGGCACAAGGCGCGAAACTCCATGCGCTCTGATGGGCATCGCCGGCCAGCACTCACGCAATGATGTCGGGGGTCAGCTGGTCTTCGACGGAGGTGATTTGGTCTTTGAGGGTCAGTTTGCGCTTTTTCAACCGCCGGATCAACAATTGATCGGCCGCGCCCGCAACCTCCAGAGCCACGATCTCGTCGTCGAGTTCGCGGTGTTGCGTTCGCAGTTTGACGAGCTCCTCACGGAGATCTCTTTCTTCGCGCCGCTGCATGTGCTTTTTGCCGTCCGTCCCGCCGCCCGCGATATCATCATCGCCAGCACATGATCTTTGCCCCTTGATTATTATAGCTTTTGGTCAGAGATGGCAAGCAAGCCGAGGGCTAGCACCGCGCCTTCCGAGGCGGCTGCGCCAAGCGCAGTTGCAAGACGCCGAGCAAAAAAGCATGGCGTTTCAATTTGGTGCAAATCTATTGCGTGCGCTTAAGGCAGCGTTGGGGATACCGATTGTTGAAATAGACAAGCCGTCACGGATCTGTCACCATGGGCCCTGTCATCAACTCTGAATCGGAGGCACGAATGGCATTATCGTCTCATCTCCAGGAACTTTCCGACAAGCATCGTCAACTCGAGCGGCGGATTGAAGAGGAGATAGGGAGGCCGGGATCTGACGATCTCACCATCAGAAGGCTCAAGCGCGAAAAGCTGAAACTCAAAGATCAGATTACGCGGCTAGCGGACGATACACGACACTAGTAGCCCGAATCAGCCGGCCTCACACGAGGTCGGCTTTTTGTTTTTTACCAAAGCGCCATCGGCGGCCGCAACGCGCGGACCGCACGGTGGCGTTTTTTATGTTTTGGCAGTGCCGCATTACCGGTTCAAGTGGCCGTTACCGTTACCAAGCGCAGCCGTAGCCCTGCAGTTCGGAATTCTTCTGCGTTTCGTTTTTCAGATTTTCGCACAACGCGCCGGTCAGGTTTGCGTCACCACGATTCATAACTCCGGCCATTTTCATCATCATGCGCAACGCACTGAGAGCGGTCCGCGCGTCTTCGCGCTGCGATTCGGGAACAAGCCCTACGCAGCGCTCGTAATTGGCGAAGAACTGCTCGCATTGGGGGGCAGACAAGTCTCCCGCGCGCGCCGCATTGGTTGTGACTGCGGCCATCATGACCGAGAATGCAAAGGTAATAAACCGCATGATGGGTCTCCTTGCGGACTATGCCACACGCTGGCGAAACGGACGCCTCAACGGGCCGGGCGACGGACACAACATAGGCCGTTCGCCCGGGATCGCTGTTTCGCAGGAGACATTAAAACCGCAGCCTCAAACCTTATCGGCGAGTTCGCGGAGTTTGAATTTCTGGATTTTGCCGGTCGACGTTTTAGGCACTTCGGCAAACACGACATGGCGCGGGCATTTGAAGTGCGCGAGGCGCTCGCGGCACCAGGCCTTGATGTCGTCCTCCGTCGCGTCCGCGCCTGTTTTCAATTCGACGAATGCGCACGGCGTCTCGCCCCATTTGTCGTCGTGCTTGGCAACGACCGCGCAGGCGGAAACGGCCGGGTGTTTATAGAGCACGTCTTCAACTTCGATCGACGAGATATTCTCCCCGCCCGAAATGATGATATCCTTCGAGCGGTCCTTCAACTGAATATACCCATCGGGGTGCAGCACGCCGAGGTCGCCTGAATGAAACCAGCCGCCGGCGAAGGCTTCATCGGTCGCCTTCTGATTTTTCAAGTAACCCTTCATGATGAGGTTACCGCGCAACATCACTTCGCCCAGTGTTTGGCCGTCTGCTGGAACGCGCGTCATGGTCTCGGGGTCCATGACCGTCAACCCTTCGAGCGCCGTATAGCGCACGCCCTGCCGGACCCGCTTCGTGCCTTGGTCTTCCGGCGCAAGGTCGTCCCACGCCGATTGCCATTCGTTGATGGTGGCGGGGCCGTAGGTTTCCGTCAGCCCGTAAAGATGCGTCAGATCAAAGCCGGCCGCGACCATGGCATCCATGACGGATTGCGGCGGCGGGGCAGCGGCGTGATTGAAGGCCACTCGATGGCTAATCGGCAGTTTTTCGCCGGCGGATGCGCCCAGCAACGCCGACATGACAATGGGGGCGCCGGATATGTGCGTGACCTTGTGCTGCGTAATGAGCTCGTACATAGCCTTTGCCCGCACCCAGCGAAGGCAAACGTGCGTGCCCGCGACCACTGACAGCGTCCACGGAAAGCACCAGCCGTTGCAGTGGAACATCGGCAGTGTCCACAGGTAAACCGGATGCCGGCCCATACCGGTGGCCAACACGTTGGCGTAGCAGATGAGCGTCGCACCGCGGTGATGATAGACGACACCCTTTGGATTACCGGTCGTGCCCGACGTGTAGTTGAGTGAAATGGAGTTCCACTCGTCCTCGGGCCCGTGCCAGGCAAAGGCCGGATCGCCATCGGCAATAAATTGGTCGTAGTCAATGTCCGAGAGGGCGGCCCCCTCCTGCGGAAATTGCGTATCATTGAAGTCGATGATGTACGGCTTGACCTTTGCGAGTGCCAGGGCCTCGGCGACATTGGCTGAGAATTCGCGGTCCGTGATGAGGACGCGGGTATCGGCGTGATCGAGCTGGAAGGCGATCGTCGCCGCGTCCAAACGCGTGTTGATGCAGTGCAGTACGCCGCCCGTCATTGGCACCCCGTAATGCGCATCCAGCATCGGGGGCGTGTTGGCCAGCACCACGGAAACGGTGTCGCCGCGTCCAACGCCGCGGTTGGTCAACGCGCTGGCGAGACGCCGGGCGCGGCCGTAAAATTCGGCATAGGTCAGCCGCTGGGAGCCGTGAATAACGGCGGTGTGAGCCGGATAAACGCTGGCCGCGCGCTCGAGAAACGAGATCGGCGTCAATGGCTCATAATTGGCCGCTGTTTTATCGAGGCCGATTTCAAAAGGGTTGGCTGACATTGGCGCTCGCGACCGGGATTGATTGGAACCTGACCACTACCCAACAGGACGGGCGGCGGCAATGCTGATGATTGCGGTTTAGACAGTTGCTAGGGGGTCCGAAGGCCAGGACGGCCAAATCGCATGGAGGTTTGTGCAACATTTCGCTTTTTGAGCCGCTAAATTCGCAGTATTGTTGGGTGTCTCGACTGACCGGTTGGCTGATTGGGAGGTGAGAGCCATGCAGGAGGCCAATTTCCAGAATGCGGCCCTTTGGGTTCTGCTGATGCTGTTGTTAATGGTACCCATGGTTTTCGAATAACGGCGCCACAAGCGCTGTCCCGGCTCGGAGCTTGGTTGCTGCGCGCGCCCGGCCGTGCGGCCGTGAGTTCGTGCCCGTTTCCCGCTATAGGGCTGTGTTTCACCCAAAAAATCGATCAAAGGCGCTGCGGCTCAGCGTCCCCCGTGCTTGCGAAGCCCGCGTGTCTGTTGCAGTTAGACGGGACAATAGGGTGCCGGCTTCTCTGTAAAGCTGCGGTGCAGGAGAGAAGGATGACGACGCTTGCTGACCAACCGCGCAAACAACTGTTGCATCTCGTCTTTGGCGGCGAATTAACGTCTCTTGATGGACACGAATTTCGTGATTTGTCAGCCGTCGATATTGTAGGAGTGTTTCCAGACTACGCGTCAGCGTATGTAGCCTGGAAGGCGGCGGCGCAGCGGACGGTGGATCATGCCACAACGCGCTATTTCATCGTTCATATGCATCGCCTGCTTGAGCCCGAGCAAGCATAGGGTTAGACGCACTGGCTCGAGCCGCAGTTGCCGGGTTAAGGGGATGCCGTGTCAAGCCGTCAGCCGATCGAGCCAATTGGAGCCGAATTGCCACGCGCGCCGGGCGTTAAGGGCCCGCGTGCGCCGCGCATGGAATTCGACGACAAAGCGCGCGGACTGCTGTGGCGCTTCATGCACGATTGGATGTGGCCGCGCCGGCGCGAATTTTTCGTCTCGCTGCTGCTGACGGCCGGCTTGGCGGCGGCGACCGGCGCTTATCCGCTCGTCATCAAGGCGTCGTTCGATATGCTGCTCAAGGGCGACAGCTCGTGGCTGCCCTATGTGTTAGCGGCAATCGTCATCGTGACGGCGACGCGCAGTATTTTTCTCTACCTGCAAAATGTCGCGACTCAGCACATCGTTTGGCGCATGACGACCGACATGCAGCGCTTGGCGTTCTCGCATTTGTTGAAGTCTGACTTCGCCCGGTTGTCGCGCGAAACGCCCGGCCGTCTGATGTCGAAGCTGACGAACGACATTGCCTTCGTGCAAACCGCGGTGCTCGCGTCGGTCAACACCGTGGTGCGCGATACCCTTTCGGTCGTAGCCCTCGTCGGCTCGATGTTCTACCTCGACTGGCTGATCTCGCTCGTGGTGCTTGGTGTTTATCCGCTCGCGGCGGTGCCCATCATGGCGCTGGCCCGGCGTATCCGGCATGTGGCGACGCGCACGCAGCAGGAGCTCGGCGGCATGACCTCGTTGCTGGCCGAGAAACTATCTGCCACCCGGTTGATTAAAACGTTCCGGCTCGAAGATTACGCGGCTGATCGGCTGAATGCCCGTTTCGAGCAGGTGTTCAATTACCGTATGAAAGCCGTCAATAACAAAGCCCGGCTGGAAGCGATCCTGGAAGCGCTCGCGGGCTTGGCGGTCGCGGCCGTCATCTGGATCGCGTACTGGCGGATTGCCAACGGCGCCTCGACGGTCGGCGATTTCATGGGCTTGACCACGGCGCTCCTGATGGCGTCGCAGCCGCTCAAAGCCATCGGTGGTTTGACGGCGCGGGTGCAGGAGGGTCTGGCTGCCGCGGAAAGCCTCTATGGCATTCTCGATGAAAAACCGACGGTCGTCGACAAGCCCGACGCCAAGCCGTTGGTGGTGCGCTCGGGCGCTATCAATTTTGAAAAGGTGTCCTTTGTTTACGAAGGCGCTGAAGACGCCCAGGCCGTGCATAATTTTTCTCTCGCAGTCGGCGGCGGAAAAACCGTGGCGCTTGTCGGGCGTTCGGGCGCCGGCAAATCCACGGTCATCAATCTGGTTCCGCGCCTGTTCGATACGACGGCCGGCCGCATCACAATCGACGGGCAGGATCTGCGCGACGTGACGCTGTCCTCGCTGAGGGATGCAATTTCGATCGTCAGCCAGGATGTGACGCTGTTCGACGACACCATTCGCGCCAACATCCGGCTCGGCCGCCTCGATGCCAGCGACGCCGATATCGAGGCCTCCGCGCGCGCTGCCGCCGCCCATGGCTTTATTATGGAGCAGCCGTTGGGCTACGAGGCCATCATCGGCGATCGTGGCATGCGCTTGTCGGGCGGTCAGCGCCAGCGGCTGGCTCTGGCACGCGCCATTTTGCGTGACGCCCCCATTCTGCTGCTCGATGAAGCGACGAGTGCGCTCGATACCGAGTCAGAGCGTCTCGTGCAGGATGCGCTATCGCGCTTTACAAAAAACCGCACGACGCTGGTTATCGCGCATCGGCTGTCGACGGTTCAGTCCGCCGATCTCATTTGTGTTATGGATCGCGGCACCATCACCGAAGTAGGGACGCAGGCCGAACTGGTGGCCAAAGGCGGCGCTTTCGCCAACCTCGCGCGCTCGCAGCTGTTGTCCGATCCTGGTGCCGAAATTGTGCCCCTTGTCCCCGCGGCCCGCACGACGTGATATGTTCTGAGACAGCCTTCGCTCTCCGCTGAAATTTGGCTGCACCCGATAATGGCCCTGAAAATGGCGTTGACGCCGAAGCATAAGTCGAAGGTCCTTAAGTTCGGCGGGCGTTCGCTGGCGCGCTACATCGAGCACGTCCGGGCAACGTCGGACGTGATTGTCGAGCCCGATGACGCCGAGCGGCTGATACTCGCCCACCACCCCTTCATTTTTGCCATGTGGCATGGCCAATTCATGATGACGCCCGCCTTTCAGCATGGGGGCGTGCAAATCTCGGCAATGGTCGCGCGTCATGGCGACGCCGAGTTGATCGGCGCGGCGCTCGAGCGATTCGATGTCACGCTGGTGCGGGGCGCGGGGGCCGGCGCGCGCAAAAAGGATCGGGGTGGCTCGACCGCCCTGCGCACGGCGCTCAAACAACTTGCCAGCGGGTCGAGTTTTGGTATGACCGCGGATGTTCCACCGGGGCCCGCGCGCCGCGCCGGAGCGGGCATCATAATGCTGGCGCGCATGTCTGGCCGGCCGATCGTCCCGTTCGCCGCTGCCACGTCGCATTATGCCGCGCTCAAAACCTGGAGCCGGATGACCATCAATATGCCGTACGGCAAGCTCGCCTACGTCATCGGCGAGCCGGTGATCGTGCCGCGCGATGCCGATGCCGCGACGCTCGAATTCTATCGGACCCAACTCGAAGTCTCGCTCAACGCAGCGACGGCGAGAGCCTATGAACTCGCGGGCGCCGACCCCGCGCGCGCAACTCCCAAGATTGCCCGCCGCGCCGAGGACGCACCGCCCGAGCCGGGCACGCGTCTCAAGGGCTATCGTGCCGTGACGGCGATGTTGCGGCCCATCGCGCCGGCGCTGCTCGCCTACCGCGCCGGGCAAGGCAAAGAGGACGCAGCCCGCCGCAACGAGCGCTTCGGAATTGCCGGCGTCGCCCGTCCTGCGGGACAACTGGTGTGGATCCATGCGGCGAGCGTCGGCGAGACCAACGCCGTTCTCCCCGTCATGACGCGTCTGCTAGCCGACCGTCCGCAGTTGCAGTTTGTTCTGACGACCGGCACCGTGACGTCGGCTCAACTGGCGTCACAGCGGTTGCCGCCGCAGGCGCGCCACCAGTATGTGCCGCTCGACAGCGCCGCTTACGCGCGCCGCTTTCTCGAACACTGGCAGCCGGATCTGGTGATGTTTACCGAATCTGAAATTTGGCCCAATCTGATCCTTGAGACCGCTGCGCGCAATATTCCCATGGTGCTCGTCAACGGGCGGATGTCGCCGCGAAGCTATAAGCGTTGGGCGAAGAATCCGTCGCTGTCGCAACCGCTGTTCGGTCGCTTCAGCGCGATCTTGGCGCAGAACGAAGTTCTGGCCCGGCAATTCCACGCCCTGGGTGCGCCCAGCACCAGCGTTTCGGGCAACCTGAAAATAGACAGCCCGCCGCCGCCCGCCGACCCGCAAAAACTCGAGCGGCTGCGGCTGGCACTCAATGGACGGCCGGTTTTCGTTGCGGCGTCGACGCACGAGGGCGAGGAAATTATTCTAGCTGCCGCGCATCGCCAGCTGGCGCGCGAGATCGACGGCCTGTGCACGATCATCGCGCCCCGCCATCCTGAACGCGGCACCGGCGTCACCGAGCAAATCAAGAGCCTCGGGCTGACCGTAGCGCAGAGATCGGCCGCAGCACTTCCCAACGCGCGCACCGACATCTACATCGCCGATACCATCGGCGAATTGGGAACACTCTATGCGTTGTCGCCGGTCTCGTTTGTCGGCGGCTCGCTGATCGACCGCGGCGGTCAAAACCCGATCGAGGCCATCGGCCATGGCAGTGTGGTGCTGACCGGACCTTACTGGCAGAATTTTCGCGACACCTACACGACGCTGCTGCGCCACAAGGGGGCGATCGAAGTTCGTAGCGCGGCCGACGTGGCCGCAGCCGTCGCGGCTCTTTATCGCGACGAGGCCGCTTTGCATCAAATGCGAACCGGCGCGCAGGCGGCGATGCTGACGCTGGGCGGCGCACTCGAGCGGACGGCGCAGGTGCTGGAGCCGTTCCTTGCTAATTTTCCGCGGGTGCCGCGTGCCACTTGACGAGCCAGCCTGGTGGTACGACGCGCGCTGCCAAGCGCTCGCGCGCGCTCTCAGTCCGCTCGGCAAGCTTTATGGTGCCGTTGCTGAAGCCCGCTACCGTGCGGTTACGCCGTACCGATCGCAACTGCCGGTTATTTGCGTCGGCAATTTTACGGCAGGCGGCACAGGCAAAACGCCCCTTGCTCTGCTCATTGCCGAGCGGCTCCAGAACATGGGCGAGCGCCCGGTATTTCTGACGCGCGGATATGGCGGCAGCGCCAAGGGTCCGCTGTGGGTCGATGCGCAAAGCCACACAGCCGCCGAGGCAGGCGATGAACCACTCCTGCTGGCGCGGGCTGCGGCCGTGATGCTGGCGCGGGATCGCAAAGCCGGCGCGCGCGCCATTGAAATGCGGGCCCATGAAGGGTGCGCCGATGCTCCGAGCGTCATCCTTATGGACGATGGTCTGCAAAACCCGGGGCTCGCTAAAGATATGACCATCGCTGTCGTTGACAGCCAACGCGGGTTCGGCAACGGGCGTGTTATTCCGGCGGGACCTTTGCGGGCACGTTTGGCATTTCAGTTGGGCCTATGTGATGCCATCGTGCTCAACGGCGCGCCGGCAACTGTCTCTGCCGGGTTCGAAAAGGCGCTTGGCTCGGGCATAGCGATACCGCTTCTACGAGCGCATGTCGCGCCCGCCGGTGACATCGCATGGATACGCGATACCCTGGTGCTGGCCTATGCGGGCATCGGCAATCCGCAGCGCTTTTTCGATTTATTGGCCGGCGCCAAATCTCTGGTGCGCGTGGTCTTCCGTGATCACCACACCTTGAGCGAAGACGAAGCCACGCGGCTGCTCGCCTCGGCTGATCAAACGCACTCGACACTCGTCACGACGGAAAAAGACTGGGTGCGCCTGCCCGATCAGGGCGGGGCGCTCGGGGCGCTCAAAGCCCGCTCGCGCGTGCTACCCGTGCGCACTGTGCTCGACCCTGCCAGCGACACGGCGCTGACAGCGCTGATCCGCGATGCGCTGGCGGCTCACCGGACAACGGCTTCACGGCGTTGACTTCGCAGCCCTGCGTTCAAGCGCCCGCTGTAAGGAAATTTCCGCCGAGGCGTAGGCTTCCTGATGGGGCACGCTCCAATAGCGCAGTTCGGGCAGATCGATCGGCTGGCCGGTCACTGCGCAGCGCACGAAGTCGCCCGGAGCCATGACTTGGAAATCGCCATCCTTGAAGCGAACCTTGGCCTCGCGCCGTCCGCCGAATATTTTCTCAAACCGGTTCATGCTTGCCTTTTGCAATGTCTCTCACGACGTGACTGTTAGATCATGCCGCGCGGAGGCCGCGTCAAGCGCGGAGTTTTATAAGTTCAGAACAGGGTGCCCTGACCCTGACCGCGCGCTGGCGCCGATCCGGCCGCCGTGGGCTTTTCGGCTGCTTTGCCGCCTGCAGCCGGTGGTGTTTTGGAACTCGGCTTGCGAGCAGATGGCCCCTTCGCGTCGGCATCGACGCGGCCGTCGGCAAATTCAATTTCGAGGCGCTGCCCGGCGCTGATGGCCGCCGCCGTACGCAGCGTGGCGCCGCTGGAGTCGCGCACGACCGTATAGCCGCGCGCCAACACGCTTTGATAGCTGAGCGACGCCAGCATCTGGCTTATGGACTGTAAAGTACGTTTGCGTGCCTCGACGCGGTTGCGCATGGCCTGGGCGGCACGGCCTTCGAGTTCGACAATGCGCAGCGCCGCCCGGGCCAGTCGCTGGCGAAGCGGCCCGGCGTTGACGCGGCCAGCCAAGCGTTCGAGCTTTGCGCGCCGCCCGCCCGACGAGCGCACGAGGCCTTCGAGACTGCGCCGGCTCAAGGTTTCCAAACGGTCGCGTGTGCGCGACAAGCGCATCTCCAAAAGACGCGGGTGCAACCTCGAGGCCATGCGCGCGTGGTGGGTCGTGTGCGTGCGCGTGTTGGCGAGCAGCGCGCGGCCTAGACGCCGTCCGGTCGCATCGAAGCGCTGACGGGGAGGCGCGATGAGGCTGCGTAATTTCGGCAGACGGCCCGCCGCGGTTGCAAACTGCGTATGCCGCTTTTGCACGAAGCCGCGCAAGGCAAGATCGAGGCGGCCGGCGTTGGCATCAAATCCCTGGCGTGCCGTCTCGGTGTGACGGCGGGCAGCGACCGTCAAACGGCGGCCGAGATCGCTCGATTGGGACAGGAGCTCGGAATATTTCGGCACGGCCCATTCGGCCGCCTTGGTCGGCGTTGGTGCGCGCGCATCGGCGACGAGATCGATCAGTGTCCAATCGGTTTCGTGGCCAACGGCCGATATGACCGGGATGCGGCTTGCGGCAACGGCGCGGACCACGGCTTCGTCGTTGAAGCCCCACAGGTCTTCCAGGCTGCCGCCGCCGCGGGCCACGATGAGAATGTCTGGACGCGGCAGCGCTCCACCCTCGACGATGGCATTAAAGCCGCGAATGGCAGCAGCGACTTCAGCGCTCGAACCTTCGCCCTGCACACGCGCCGGCCAAACGATGACGCGCGTCGGGAATCGCTCCTTGAAACCAGCCAGCATGTCGCGGATGACGGCACCCGTCGGGCTCGTGACGATACCGACCACGCGCGGCAAATGGGGGATGGCACGCTTGCGATCGTTGCCAAACAGGCCTTCGGCCGCCAGCCGTTTTTTGCGCTCCTCGAGCTGGACCATGAGCGCGCCAACACCGGCGGGCTCGAGGGCTTCGATGACGATCTGGTATTTTGACGAGCCGGGAAACGAGGAAATTTTTCCCGTCGCGATAACCTCCATGCCCTCCTCGGGCTTGAAGCGCAGCTTCCCGTAGACGCCCTTCCAAATGACCGCGTCGAGTTTCGACTTGTCGTCCTTGAGGCAGAAATAGCAGTGACCCGACGAGTGCGCGCCGCGAAACCCGGAAATCTCGCCGCGCAGCCGCACGTAGCCGAAGCCGTCTTCGAGGGCGCGTTTGATGGCATTGGCAAGTTCAGAGACCGAAAATTCGGCCACGTTTGCCTGTGCGTGAGGTTTTGAAGGTGTTTCAGTCAAGTCGCGACTCTCTTCGTGGGCTGTCTGATCGGCTATGCCACAGGCCGATCGCGCAGCTTCAGGGCTAGATTCGTGCGGAGCACTGTGTATTCAAGTCTTGAATGTATACGAGTCTCAGGCGTCAAACCCGGTTTTGGCTCGGCGATCAACAGGTATGAAACGATAGGCGCGGTATGAACATTTTACTGATCGGATCGGGCGGACGCGAGCACGCGTTAGCCATGGCGTTGCGCAAATCGCCGCGCTGCGCCCAGCTTTATTGTGCGCCCGGCAATGCCGGAATCGCCAAGCTCGCGACATGCGTCGATCTCAATTCCGCCGATCATGAGGCGGTGATCGCGTTCTGCAAGACCAACGATATAGGTTTCGTGGTCGTGGGGCCGGAGGGTCCGCTCGTCGGCGGTTTGACCGACGCTCTTCTGGCGGCCGGCATTGCGCATTTCGGCCCGTCCTCGCGGGCGGCCCGGCTCGAGGGCTCGAAGGGTTTTACCAAGGATTTGTGCGCCGAGTTCAATATCCCGACAGCGAAATACGGACGGTTTTCAAACGCCGCCGATGCGCACGCCTATCTTGGCGGCCAGCAGCTGCCGATCGTCATCAAGGCCGACGGCTTGGCGGCGGGCAAAGGCGTCGTCATCGCGGCCACAGCGCATGAAGCCACCGCTGCGGTTGACGCCTGTTTTGCCGGCGCCTTCGGACAGGCTGGCGCGGAAGTCGTGATCGAAGAATTCATGGACGGCGAGGAGGCAAGCTTCTTTGCGCTATGCGATGGGGGGGTCGCGTTGGCACTCGCCACGGCGCAGGATCACAAGCGCGCCAACGATGGCGATATTGGGCCGAATACGGGCGGCATGGGCGCATATTCGCCAGCGCCGGTGATGACGCCTGAGCTTGTCGCCCGCACTATGAAAGAGATTATAGTTCCGACCGTCGCGGCCATGGCGACGCGCGGTACGCCGTTCAAAGGCGTGCTGTTCGCCGGCCTCATGATCACGGCGGACGGGCCCAAGCTGATTGAATACAACGCGCGCTTTGGCGATCCGGAGACGCAGGTTCTCATGATGCGGCTGAAGTCGGACGTGTTGGACTTATTGCTCGCGACGGCAAACGGGACGCTGCACCGTCATACGGCCGAATGGAGCGACGAGGTCGCGCTGACGGTGGTTCTCGCGGCTGAAGGTTATCCCGGCACACCTCTCAAGGGCACTCAGATCCGAGGCGCCGACGCTGCCGACCGGCAGGAGCATGTACACGTTTTTCATGCCGGTACAAAACGCGATGCAGACGGCCGGCTGCTCGCCGATGGCGGGCGCGTGCTCAACGTGACGGCGCTCGGCGCGACGGTCGAACAAGCGCAACGGCGCGCCTACAAAGCCATCGAAAAAATCGATTGGCCGGAAGGCTTCTGCCGCTCCGACATAGGCTGGCGCGCCATCAAGCGCGAAGGATGAGTCTGCGAACAGCTGCGTCCATATTCTTTCGAGAAAGCCCTTAAATCCCGTCATCCCGGCGCAGGCCGGGATCCGGTGAGTCGCCAATACCGCTAAGCATCAGTCATAAAAGATCCCTGCGTCTACATCCTCGCGAGCAGTTGGCACGGCACGCTTTACACGGGTGTGACGAGCGATATTTATGGCCGGATGAATGAGCACGCACAGGGCTTATTCGACGGGTTCACGAAAAAATATGGAGTGAAGCTGCTCGTTTACTACGAAATTCACGAGAGCATGGACGCGGCAATTGCCCGAGAGAAAACAGTCAAACGCTGGCATAGGGCATGGAAATACCGCTTGATCGAAAAAATGAATCCTGAATGGCGATACCTCTTTAATCTCGAAACGGGTGAGGTTGATTTCGGACCGGCCGATATTCAGCGCTTCTTTAACGTACGGCCGTAAAATTTGAGGGTCGCCGGATCCCGGCCTTCGCCGGGATGACGTAACCGCTCAGCTTGTCGGTGCGTCGAGTTTGCGGGTCAGGTTTTCGAATTCGCGGCGCAATTCTTCGTTCTGAAAAATCTGGTCGAAGGTCGGCGCTTCGAGTCGCTGCAGCGCTTCGAAGGAGGCCGAGCTATCGCGCATCAGGTTGCGCAACTGGAAGCTCGCTTCGACGGTCTCGTACGTGTTGTCGGCAATGCGCAGGTCGTGGGTGGCGCGCGTACGGGCTTTGGCTATTTGCTCGCGCTGCTGCTGCAGATAACGGCGATAGCCCTTGGCTGCATCCTCGGCGAGCTTCTGGCTGTCGCGGTTGGCTTCCAGAGCCCGGCGCTGATCGGGGCGGTTTCCGGCGCGCATCAGTTCGGCGGTTTTGGTTTTCGCCGACGTGATGTCTTTCAAAATAGCGTCGAGCTTGGGTACATACTGCGTATCGATTTTATTGACGGTCGCGTCCTGCGCGTGCACCAGCATGGCGAACAGCGCTGCGTGCATGGCGAAATATTTGCGTGAGGCGTTCAGATTTTCGCCAGCCGTCCCCATCAGCTTGGCAAGCTGGCCGTCGATCATTTTGGCGGCGTTGAAGGTGGCGACGAGACGCACGAGATCGCCTGATAGTACGCTGTCGAGCAAAAGATCGATCTGCTCGGGTAACAGCGTCAACCCGGATTTGATGAGACCGTCGTGAACGTCGGTCTTGGCCTTGGTGATGGCAGCGCGATTTTCCGCGATGCGCTTGTTGGCCTCTTCGATCGCCGTCCCTAGGCTTGCGACCGTGTCGGTCCACATCCCGGGCAGCACGCCATCCTTGGGCGCTAAGAGCTGCTTTTCTCTGAGGCCGACAATGGTGTCTTCGAGGCCGCGGATGTTCTGGCGCAAGCTTTCGATTTTCTTTTGCACCTCGACCACGGGAACGTCGGTAACGATTCCGAGCGCCGCATCGAGCAGGGCGCTGATTTTGTCTTCGCGGTCTTCGCGCGTCTCGGTCCACAACGGCGAGACCATGAAGTCGCTTTTGGCTGGCAGCTTTTTGGCGTCGCTGCGGTTTTCGGCTGTATTCCGCAGGATAGCATCGACCGCCAGCATGAGCGCGCGCGCCTGTTCGAAGGCGGGATCGCCCTCGCGCGGGTCATCGCCCTCGCGCGGGGCTATGGGTTCGCTGCCCGCAACCGGGCCTTCGGCGCGCGCTGCCGGCACCACCGTTTCTAAGGGCTTCGCCTGAGCGTCTCTCTCGAGCGCGCGCGTTTCGTTTGCGCGCGGCGCGGCCTTCGCCGGAGATTGCGCCAACAGGTCGGCAATACGATCGCGCCGGGCAGCTTGGGCATGAGCCGTTACGGGCGCCAAAACGGGGGCAAGACACAAGCTGAGCAGCGTGACTACGCCCAAGCGATTCAAATGATGTTTCACAGCGCCTCCAAGACGCTCAATTTGCGCGAAAATTCGGGCGAATCCGTGGTGACGCGATTATCCGGCGGCGTTCTGGATCAAGGCGATCAGCGCGGCATTGATCTGGCGGACGTCGTTGACGACCGCCATATGCGTCATCAAGGGAGCAATGCGCACGGCTGGGTTTGGGAATTTGGCCGGCTGGAGCGGCGGCTCGAAGGCGTGGCCGTCGAGTGCCAACCCTAACCGCAGTTCGCGCGCGCCTACGACGAGCACGGCAAACTCGCGGCCGCCATGCTTCAGCGATACGTACCCCGGTTCAGCCGATGCCGTGCTGGCTGGCAGGGCCTTTTTTACTTCGCGCAGGATGTGCTGCGCCAGCGGCCGATAGGCCTTGGCCGCCATCAGCAGGGCCTCGAGGGCGTCCGTTGGTGCTGGCGGATGAACGGCTGGCGTAAACGTCGGAGCGACGAGAACCGGCGACGGCGGTAGCGAAGGCGCAAGCTCAGCAGTGCTGTCAGCCGGAACGGCAGCCACTGTCGGCCGTTTGGGCATTGCGCGCCGCGCGACCACGGCGTCGGAATAAATGGCCTTGCCGCCGTTGTTGTGGACACGTTCCAGCCAAGACGCTTTGGAAAACATGAAGCCCTGCTGGCGTAACCAGTCGATGATGTCGTTGCGATGCGGCAGGTTCTGAGCTGCGATGGCCGCCATCCATTCGCGCACATCGCGGCCGGTGCCAGCCTTGAGGCCGTCAAGGAACTCACGCTCTTTTTCGCGGTAATCGGTGCTCATGGCGGGGGCGCTCGGCCGGTCACAACAAGCGCCGGGTGCGGGCGGCATATGCGCGCCAGGCGTCGCCAAACTTCGCCTCGAGGTGGCGCTCTTCCGGCAAAATGGCGAGCCAAGTGACGAGCCCCGCAAATGCAAAGGCGGCGGCCACGAACCAGATATTTTTGGTCAGTTCGGCAGCGCCCAGAAGCATCAAGGTGTCGCCGAGGTAGATCGGATTGCGCCGCCACGCGAACGGTCCGCCGGTCACGAGTTCGCTCGCCCCGCGATGGGGCAGTATGGTCGTTTTCGCATGACTCATCGTGCGCGCCGCCCACACCACGAGCACAACACCGGCAAGACCAAACCCGAGCCCCACGGCGTGTGCTGGCCAATTGTCGACGCCCGGCCACGCAATTGACATGCGCCGGCCGAGCAGCCACGCGCCACCGACGGCCGCCGCCAACAGGATCGGCGGCCACGGCACGGCGCTGGGCCGCAGCGCGGGGTCGTCTTCATTCGCGGTCATGGTGAGGCTCACTCCCCGGCTCTTTGCGTGAGACCAGTATAGCAAACGTGCGGCCGGTTGGAGCCAATTTAAAGGGGCGCGGTCAGGCAGGGCAATCGCGCGGCCGCCCAGTTAAATTGCTCGAACGCGGTAGGGCAGCGGCGCAAATCCATATTTGGCGCGCGCCATGTTGCATTCCTCGTCACCGGGCTGGCAGTCGCGGCACACGAGCGGGCGCGCCAGGTAAATCGTGCAAGAGGCCAAACGGCCGATTTCGCCGTTGAGAGCAGTACACCGGCCACCCTCGCACCTCATGCCCGATCCGCGCGCGTTGAGGAGAGCCTCGGGGATGGCAGCAATGTCGGCGTCGCTCTCGAGTGAAAAGCGCGGCCAGCTTTCGTCGAACGCGCAGCATGCGCCGCACGATTGGCAAAGCGCGCTGTCGTCTGCGGGGCTCGTTGGCCCGGGGATCGCCGCGCTGCCGCCCGCCGTCGATTTTGCCGGCCCCGAGTTGATGCTCATGTGGCGTGTCTCCCACGAAAAAAGCCGCCCCGGGTGGAGCGGCTTTCCGTATCACAGCGCTGCGTCTCAACGCGGCGACATCTTATGCGATCAGGCCGGCTTGATGTTGCCGACTGCGATCTTGCCCGTGCGGCGATCTTCCTGCGTGTCGAAAGCTACCTTCTGGCCTTCGCGGAGACCGCGCATGCCGGCGCGTTCGAGAGCGGTCGCGTGAACGAAAACGTCCTTGCCGCCGCTGTCGGGCTGAATAAAGCCGAAGCCCTTCTGATCGTTATAAAATTTTACCGTGCCGGTTTCCATGGAAGACCCTTTTAAGTCAGATAGATAGATGGGTTGCGGCCAGCCTTTTGGAGGCGAGCAACAGCCCGGTTCGTCGATGTTTGGATGGCGTCTAATCGTTCGCCAGGCAGCACGATAAAGTGCATAGGGCCCGATCGGCTGGCCAAAATCGATGCAAGCTCATAAGACCCATTTCAGAAAAACACAAGTGCCAGATGCGGCAAATTGATCACGGATTCGTTTGACGGTGAATGCGTGTCGCCAGCGCTACAAAAGTCGTCCGTAAGGTTAAGCATATTGCCTGCCAATTCGGCAGATCACACCGGAAAGCCCAAGCATGCCCGCACGCGACTCGCCGTCGACTTCGAAAACATCGGACGCGAAAAATCTGAAGATCGCGCTCGCGCAGTTGAATCCTGTTGTCGGCGACCTTGCCGGCAACATCGCGAAGCTCAAGGACGCACATGCGACGGCGGCACGCCTCAATGCTGATCTCGTCGTTTTTTCTGAGCTGTTTATCACAGGGTACCCGCCCGAAGACCTGGTGCTCAAACCGGCCTTCCAGCGGGCCGTGCACGATGCCGTCGAAGACCTCGCACGCGAGCTGACGAGCGGCCCGGCCGTTTTGACCGGAACCATCTGGAAACTCGGCGACGACCTGCACAATGCCGCGGTTCTCATTCACGACGGCAAAGTGCAGGCCGTGCGCGCCAAGGTCGACCTGCCCAACTATGGCGTGTTTGACGAAAAGCGGGTGTTCACGCCGGGTCCCATGCCCGGGCCCATCAATATTAAGGGCGTGCGCGTCGGCGTGCCGGTCTGTGAAGACATCTGGAAGGACGAAGTTGCCGAGTGCCTTGCCGAGTGCGGCGCGGAACTTCTGATTTCGCTCAACGGCTCGCCGTTCGATTGGCCCAAGCCCGACCGGCGCATGAATGTCGCCGTGGCGCGCGTGACCGAGACCGGGCTGCCGCTCATCTATTTGAATCAGGTCGGCGGCCAGGATGAACTCGTTTTCGACGGCGCTTCGTTCGTTCTCAATGCCGACCGGAGTTTGGCGGCTCAGATGCCGGCATGGCAGGAGGCGATCCTCCTCACCGAGTGGACGCGAACGCCCGCCGGAACCTGGGCTTGCGCGCAAACGCTGGCTGCGCCTATCGAAACCGGCGAGGCGGCCGCCTATAGCGCCTGTGTGCTGGGTCTGCGCGATTATGTGAATAAGACGGGGTTTGCGGGCGTGGTGCTCGGGCTGTCGGGCGGCATCGATTCGGCGCTGGTTGCCGCCATGGCCGTCGATGCGCTCGGGCCCAAGCGGGTTCGCACGGTCATGATGCCCTACCGCTACACCTCATCAGATAGTCTCGACGACGCGCGCGCGTGCGCGAAGGCGCTGGGCGTGCGCCACGACACCATCGACATCGCGGCGCCCGTCGAAGGCTTTACGAGCGCACTTGCCGGTCACTTTAAGGGTAGCGAACCGGGCGTCACGGAAGAAAACCTGCAGAGCCGGGCGCGCGGCACGCTGCTGATGGCAATCTCCAACAAGTTCGGTGCCATGGTCTTGACGACCGGCAACAAGTCGGAAATGTCGGTCGGCTACGCGACGCTCTATGGCGATATGAATGGCGGCTTCAACCCCATCAAAGATCTCTACAAGATGGAAGTCTACGCGTTGTCGCACTGGCGCAATGCGCATCTCCCTGTTGGCGCTTTGGGTCCGAAGGGCCGCGTCATACCCGAACGCATTTTAACCAAGGCGCCGACGGCGGAGCTGCGTCCTGGGCAGACCGATCAGGACAGCCTGCCGCCCTATGAGGCACTCGACGACATCTTGCGGGGCCTCGTCGAACAGGAACTATCGGTCGCCGAAATCGCCGCGCGGGGACATGAAGTCGGCGTTGTCAAAAACGTCGAGCGGCTTTTGTATTTGGCCGACTACAAGCGCCGGCAGGCGGCGCCCGGGGTCAAGATTTCCGCCAAGAATTTCGGCCGCGACCGGCGCTACCCCATTATTAACAAATGGCGGGAATAGCGCCGGTGCTGACACTGCGCTGACAGCCTGCGTTCAGGCTCTGTCAGGTTGGACTTTGCTAGGCAAGAGGAATACGCTGCAAAATACGTTGCGGCTGATGGAGTTAAGATCATGGCAAAGCGAGAAGGCGGCCCCGGCCGCGACGAGCTGTTTGGCACCGATGCGCGCGATATCATGGAAGGCAAAGCCGGCAACGACATCCTGCTGGGATTTAACGGCAACGACATCATGGATGGTGACGCGGGCCGTGACCTGCTGCGTGGCGGCAAAGGTAAAGACGATATGCAAGGCGGCACCGGCGTCGACCGGCTGTTCGGTGACAAAGGCAACGATCTCCTCTCGGGCGACGCCGGCAATGATTTCATGAACGGCGGCCTGGGTAACGACCTCTTCGTTTTCGACACCGGTGATGGCAACGACCGCATCGCGGGCTTTGCAGCGGGTGGTGTGCAAGACAAGTTGGATCTGCGCAATGCAGCGTTTGATTTCGTCGATTTCAACGACGTGCTCGCGCGCGCAGTAGATGGTGGCGGCGGCGTGCTGATCGACCTAGGTGCTGGTGATACCGTGCGCCTACTGGGCATCACCGCAGCCAGCCTGACCGCAGACGATTTCCTGTTTTAGATGGCCACACGCGCGGCAATGACGGGATCGGGGTTGCTGCGTTACAACGGATAGCTATGACCAACGACGTTGATCCAATCGATCGGCCCCGCCAGCGCGCGCGGGGCTCGGGTTTGCGGCTGGCCGGAACGCCGGGGCTTCTCAATGCTATAACCGACGTGCCGGGCGTCGAGGTTGGTTTCACCACCATCATTCGCGGCGACAACGTCCGCACCGGCGTCACGGCCATCCTGCCACGGGCGCGCGCGAACCTGCTCAATCCTGTTTGGGCGGGCTTCTGTTCGCTTAACGGCAACGGCGAGATGACGGGCGCGCATTGGATAAGGGATGGCGGCTGGTTCACCGGCCCGATCACAATTACGAACACGTTTTCCGTCGGCCTAGCTCACCACGCGACCGTGCGCTGGCTATCGAAGACTTTTCCCAAGTTGATCGAAGACCTCTGGGTGCTGCCGGTAGCGGCCGAAACGTACGACGGCTGGCTCAACGACATCGTCGGGCAGCACGTTGGCGATGCCGACGTTATGGCAGCTATTGATGTTGCAACCTCAGGCCCGGTCGCCGAGGGCAACGTTGGCGGCGGCACGGGCATGATTTGTTACGAGTTCAAGGGCGGCACCGGCACGGCTTCGCGGCGCGTGCGCATCGACGGCTCGGACTATACCGTCGGTGTGCTGGTTCAAGCCAACCACGGCCTGCGCGACTGGTTGACGGTGTGCGGCGTCCGGGTTGGCGAGGCCATGCCGGATCATAAGGTGTGGCCGCGCGAGACCGGTTCCATCATCGTCGTGATCGCGACCGATGCGCCGCTGATCCCGACGCAACTCGATCGGCTAGCGCGCCGCGCGTCCATCGGCATCGGCCGCGGCGGCACGCCGTCAGGCAATAATTCGGGCGATATTTTTCTCGCCTTCTCGACCGCCAACGACCCTGGTCCATTGCCTGAAAAGCCGCGCCTAAGCTTTGACGCGCTCGGCAACGACACCCTCGATGCGTTATTTATGGCGGCCGTCGAAAGCGTCGAAGAGGCGGTCTTGAATGCTTTGCTTGCGGCCGAGACCATGACCGGGAAAAACGGGCGCACTGTTTACGCGATAGATCATACGCGTCTCGTGCAATTGCTTGCGCAACCTTAACGGATCTTTCAGCGAGTGCGTGCTGAGATTGCCTTGAAAAGTTCGACCACAAGGGCGCCCATTTGAGCAAAGCATTGCGATTTCAAGCTTTCCCTCGTAGTTGGGATCGGCTGAGTTTTGGCGGCGATGCCATGCTGCGTATGGGCTCCAAGCACATCCGCCTCGCCGACGTGACGTCGGTCGAGCGCATTGATCATGCAGAACGCGACTTTCAGGGCGTGCTGTTGATGGGATGCGTGTTCTCGACTGCGTCAGCAATTCTCTTTGTGGGTGTGTACGAGTACGGCATGCGCGAGCGTTTCTTGCTCGGCTCGTTCATTTTTCTGGTGTTGGGGCTCATCAGTCTCTACGAGGCCGCAACCTGCACGACGTTCCGCTTTGTCCAGCTGCGCATTGGTCTTGCCCATGGCGAAAATCTCTATACGACCGCCGATGCCGACGACGCCGCGGCTCTTGAGCTCGTCCTCGCCAAGCGCGCTTGAGTTATCGGCCGCGGCGAGTAGGGTGGCGCCAATCTCGCTGCCCTCGCCAAATCCCGAGTTCCCTTATGACCGTCAGACTTCGCTTTGCCCCCAGCCCGACCGGGCGCATTCACATCGGCAACATCCGCACCGCCGTGTTGAACTATCTGTTTGCGCTGAAGTCGGGCGGCGAGTTGATGCTGCGCCTCGATGATACCGATCGCGAACGCTCGACGGACGCGTTTGCGCAGGGCATTCGCGACGACCTCAATTGGCTGGGCTTCGTCTGGTCGCGCGAAGCCCGCCAGTCCGATCGCACGGAGCGCTACGACGAGGCGGCAGCGCAACTCAAAAAGTCGGGACGGCTTTACCCGTGTTTTGAAACGGCCGACGAACTCGATCGCAAACGCAAGCGCCAGCACGCCGCCGGCAAGCCCCCCGTCTATGACCGCAGCAGTCTCAAACTGTCAGAGGGCGAACGCGGCAAACTCGAAGCCGAGGGGCGCCGGCCGCATTGGCGCTTCCAGTTGGCGAACACTAAAAATCCCGGCCATCTCGTGCCCGAGCCGACGCCAATCAGGTGGCCCGATCTCGTGCGCGGCGCGCAATCGGTCGATGCCGGCTCGTTGTCCGATCCGGTGCTGGTCCGCGAGGATGGCACTTACCTCTACACATTCACGAGCGTTGTCGACGACATCGATTTTGACATCACGCACATCGTGCGCGGCGAAGATCATGTCACCAATACCGGTGTGCAGATCGACATCTTCAAGGCGATGGGGGCAGCGCCGCCCGAGTTTGCCCATCACAGCCTGCTGATCGGTGCGGATGGCCATGCTCTGTCGAAGCGCTTGGGAGCGCTGTCGGTGTTGAGTTTCCGCGAGGCGGGTTTGGAACCGATGGCCGTCATGAGCCATGCCGCACTCGTTGGCACCTCGGACGCCATCGAGCCACACGCCCGCGTCGAGGAACTCGCCGCCCTCTTTTCGCTCGACAAGATATCGATGGCGCCCGGCCGCTTCGACATTGAAGACCTGCGCGGGCTCAATGCGAAATTGCTGCATAAGGCGGCCTATGAAGCTGTGAGCCAACGGCTCGACGGCATCGGCGTCGGCGGCGGGCAAGCGTTCTGGATGGCCGTGCGCGGCAACATCGGCGTGTTGTCTGATGCCGGAAACTGGTGGAAGGTCGTTGCGGCTCCGCTCGCACCCGTTATCGAGGATGCGGCGTTTGCCGCTAAAGCCGCGCAAGTATTGCCGCCCGAGCCGTGGGACGAAACGACGTGGGGAACGTGGACGGCGGCCGTCAAAACCGCAACCGGTGCCAAGGGTAAAGCGCTCTTTCATCCGTTGCGCCTAGCGCTCACCGCAGAGGAAAGCGGCCCGGAAATAAAATCGTTGCTGCCCTTTATCGGCCGCACGAGAACGCTGGCACGGCTCAATGGTGAAACCGCGTAGCGAGGCCTGAAGAGCCGCGCATCATCGGAAAAAATGTTCGCTGCAATTGCCCCGGCCGCCGGCGGCGTGTTAGTTCTCTGACGTCGCACCACACCTCCCTGCAGAAGGGCGTGCGTTGAGCGGAGACATAGTCGCTGTGCCCAAGATTGTTTTTGCGCCGGTTCTGCAACGCCACGTGGATTGCCCACCGATGGATGTGCCAGGGCGTTCAGTCCGCGAAGCGCTCGAAGAGGCATTTGCTGGGAACAAGCGGGCACGCGGATACATTCTCGACGATCAATCCGCGCTGCGCAAACACATGCTCATTTTCGTGGACGGCGTGCGCATCTCCGACCGGGCGTCGCTTTCCGATGCCGTGAAGCCCGACAGCCAAATTTACGTCATGCAATCTTTATCGGGAGGATGACGCCGTGAGCGCTCGTGTTCTGGTCGCGACCCGCAAAGGTCTTTTCACGCTCGAACAGGCGGGCGGCAACGAATGGGTCATCTCAGCGATCGATTTTCTCGCCGACAATGTGTCGATGGTGCTCTGGGACCCGCGCGATGGTTCGCTGTACGCCGCGCTCGATCATGGGCACTTCGGCGCCAAGCTGCACCGTTGCGACGAGACGAAGCGCGACTGGGTCGAGATTGCGGCGCCAGCCTATCCGCCAAAGCCCGACGATTGCACCGACATGGATATGTGGGGCAAGCCGCTGCCGTGGTCGCTGATCCGGATCTGGTCACTCGAAACGGGCGGCGCCGATCAGCCGGGTGTGCTGTGGTGCGGGACTATTCCCGGCGGCCTGTTCCGCTCTGCCGATCGCGGCGCCACATGGGAGCTGATGCGCGGGCTTTGGGATCATCCCTTGCGCAGCAAATGGATGGGCGGCGGGGCTGATCTGCCCGGCCTGCACTCGATCGCGATCGATCCGCGCGCGTCTTCGACCATCAGGATCGGCGTGTCGACGGGCGGCATGTGGCAGAGCGAAGACGGCGGTGCGTCGTGGGAGCTGCGTGGCACGGGCATGCGGGCGTTGTACGTTCCGCCTGAACTGACGCACGATCCGATCGCGCAAGATGTCCACCGGCTCGTGCAGTGCGGCGCCGCGCCTGACACGCTGTGGATCCAGCACCACAACGGCATCTTTAAAAGCACCGACGGCGGCCTAACGTGGGCCGAAATCGTCGACAATCCGGTTTCGACGTTTGGCTTTGGCGTGGCCGTTCATCCAGCCGACCCCGAGACGGCCTGGTTCGTGCCGGGCATCAGCGATCAGAAGCGCATTCCCGCTGATGGGCGCTTCGTCGTCACGCGCACGCGGGACGGTGGCCAGACCTTTGACGTACTAAGCGAAGGCTTGCCGGCCAAGGCCTGGGATCTCGTCTATCGCCACGGGCTTGCCCTCGACAAGACCGGCAACCGGCTGGCAATCGGCAGCACGACGGGCAGCGTCTGGGTCAGCGAAAACCAAGGCGATCGGTGGACTCTCGCCGCCAGCCATTTGCCGCCGGTCTATTGTGTCTCGTTTATCGAGTAGGCGTCGTCGCTACTGTGGATTGAGCTCGGCCGACCAGCCGCTCGTTTGTGGCCCGCCAACCGCGCCCGCTGTTGCTGGCGTCGGGCGCGTGCCCGGAACAGGCGCTGCACTGCCGCTTTGCTGAATTGCACTGGCGTCGGGCACGAATTCGGTTTGCTTGCACGAACAGCCAGCCACGAATTCCTTGCGGTAGCGAAACGCGCTCTTCATCGTTTTGTACGGCTCGTTGGTGCGGAAGCCGAGCATATCGTCGACGG
The DNA here is from genome assembly GCA_031414095.1 of Hyphomicrobium sp. GTDB lineage: Bacteria > Pseudomonadota > Alphaproteobacteria > Rhizobiales > Hyphomicrobiaceae > JANNFX01. The sequence continues at coordinate 24,659 of JANNUW010000134.1, forward strand.
CACCGCCCGGATTCTGATAGTAGTAGAGGTCGACCGGCGCGGCGCATTTGGACTGACACAAGTCAGCGTCGCGTTCGAAGTGGTTGGGCAGCGTCGAGAAGCTGATCGGGAAGTAGTAGCCATCGCACTGACGGACGCACAGCGTACGATAGGTGGCATAGGGTACGCTGTTGTAGCTGCCCAAACCGCCGCCGGAGCCGCCGCTGTCTTCCTGCCACAGGCCCTCGCCTCCGCTGTTGGCACTGCGCGGGCCCGGCTGAGCGTAATTGCCTGGACATTTGTTACGCGCCAGTTCGCGGACGATATCATCGGTATAAGAGCGGCCGTTAGAGGCTTGCATTTGCTGGCGCTGGACATCGAGTTCGGACAGGCGTCGCTTGGTCTGATCGACGGCGCTGGCCATGTTGTGGCATTTGCGCGTGCTGCGCAGCGTCTTTGAAAACAGGAAAAATTCAAAGCAGTCGGAGCGATCGAGCTGCTGCTGAGCCGAGCGCGCCTGCTGTTCGGCCTGGCGGATATCGTTTTCGATCATCGGCATTTGATCGCGCGTTTGGTTGCCGCGCTGGCCTTCCTGGACCAGCCGCTGTTCGAGTTGCACGCATATATTGGACTTGGCCGACCACGGTGCCGGTGTCTGCCCAGGCGGGCCTGGCTGCGCTGCAGGCGCCGGCGGAAGTCCGGGAGATGTTCGCTCAATGGGCGGCGGGGGCCCGGGCGGGGGCGTCCATTGCGAGGGATTATCCGGCTGTTGGGGCCGGTAGACAGGTTCGCGCGGCACGGGTTTCTTCTGGGGCGCATCCCAGGGCCAGTTCCAGCCTTGGGCCACTGTCGGCGTGGTTGCAATGAGGCACGAACACACGACGAGGCAACCCGCGAGTACGAGTGTCCGCAAGGCCGCCAAACGCTCTGCCGAAGTCGTTACTAATCTCATAAGCGAGCTTGTTACCTTTCGGGCGCTCTAGCGATTTTTTGGCGTTGGCCCTGCGTGAGCCACGTCCTAGAGCAGGATTTTTGCAAAATCCGGGCCTTGATCCTCTGCCATCTCTGCCATAGTAAGCCAATGGAGCGCAAATGCGGCGCAGGGCCACGCCGCCCAAGCGGTTTGACACCGCCCGCTTGCCGCGTCGGGCGTGTTGTTTCCATCAATTGCCGGCACGCACGCCCGCCAGTGTACGGCTGCAGGCTTTGGCGCCGGGGAGGCTGTTTTTTGTCACTCAAACTTTATAATACCCTCACCAAGGATAAGAGGGACTTTGTGCCGCTCGATCCGGCGAATGTGCGCCTCTATGTGTGCGGCCCCACGGTCTACGATTTCGCCAATATCGGCAATGCGCGGCCGATCATCGTCTATGATCTGCTGTTTCGCATGCTGCGCCATACCTTCGGGCAAGCGCACGTGACCTACGCGCGCAACATCACCGACGTTGACGACAAGATCAACGAGCGGGCCTCCCGGCTCTATCCCGAGCTTGCCCCGGAGATTGCCATTCGAAAACTGACGGAAGAGACGACCGCGCAGTTTCACAAAGATATTGCAGCGCTGGGCGTTCTGCCGCCGACTGTCGAGCCGCGTGCCACTGAGCACATCGCGGAGATGGTGCAGCTGTGCGATGCGCTCATTGCCAATGGGCATGCCTATGTCGCCGACGGCCACGTGCTGTTCGATGTTTCGTCGATGCCCGATTATGGACGGCTCTCCAACCGGTCGCTTGAAGAAATGGAAGCCGGCGCCCGCGTCGAGGTGGCACCCTACAAAAAGGGCCCCATGGACTTCGTTTTATGGAAACCTTCCAAGCCCGGCGAGCCAGCCTGGACATCGCCCGGCGGCATAGCCGAGCGCGGACGGCCTGGCTGGCACATCGAGTGCTCGGCGATGGCGGGAAAGCATCTGGGTCAGGTGTTCGACATTCACGGCGGCGGTATCGATCTCGTATTTCCCCATCACGAAAATGAAATCGCTCAGTCGCGCTGTGCCCATGGCACGCCGGTGATGGCAAACGTTTGGATGCACAACGGCTTTTTACAGGTCGAAGGCGAGAAGATGTCGAAGTCACTCGGCAACTTCATCACCATCAACGAGCTCATCG
>JANNUW010000135.1:0-1346 GCA_031414095.1 Hyphomicrobium sp.
GATCGCACTCAAGCGGTTGGCTCCAATGCAGGGCTTCGTCTTAAATCTGCGCCGCAAACAGTTCCAAGATCCGCGCGTTAGAAAAGCCTTCAACCTGGCGATGGATTTCGAGTTTGCAAACCAGAACCTTTTCTTTGGGCAGTACAAGAGAACCAATAGCTTTTTTGGTAACTCCGAGTTAGCGGCAACTGGGCTGCCGACCGGCCGCGAACTCGAGATTTTAAAAGCGGTAGAAAAGGAAGTTCCGCCCGAGGTGTTTACCACCGAGTATAAGAACCCGGTCCATGGCTCGCCCGAAGCCGTTCGCCAGAACCTGTCGGCTGCGGCCAAACTGTTTGCCGAGGCCGGCTATACCGTGAAAGGTGGCGCGCTCACCAACGCTAATGGCGAACAGTTGACCGTCGAGTTTCTCGAACAGCAGCCTGATTTTGAGCGCGTCATTCTGCCGTTCATATCGAATCTGCAAAAGCTGGGCGTCAAGGCGAGCCTGCGCATCGTCGATAGCTCGCAATATCAACGCCGTCAGACGAATTTTGATTACGACATAATCACTGATAATTTCCCGCAGTCGTCTTCGCCCGGCAACGAACAACGCGACTTTTGGGGCTCGGCCGCTGCCGAAAAACCCGGCAGCTACAATACGAGCGGTTTGAAAAACCCGGCCGTTGATAAGCTTATCGAGCGTTTGGTATTCGCGACCGACCGCGCCGACTTGGTTGCGGCCACCAAAGCACTCGATCGTGTTCTGCTCTGGAACCACATCCTGATCCCCCAGTGGTATAATCCCAGCGATTGGGTCGCAACGTGGAACATGTTCGGACGCCCGGCGAAACTGCCGTCGCAGGCGACATCCTTCCAACAAGTCTGGTGGTTCGATAAAGAAGCGGCCGCCAAACTGGGACCTGAAAGGGGGAGGTGATGATGAAGTGGCTCAAACGAGACTTTCTTCTGATGGGTCCCCGGTCTAACCCACGCGTTCCCGGAAAGCCCGCACAGATGGTTCGGGGGAATTGGATGGCGAGGGCGGACTTGTCCAGGATCTTTACCTGGTTGTGGCGGGCACTCTGCCTCCGCGGGGCACGTAAAGATCCCGGCTCGCGCGCGGAAAAGGGCTCCAAGCTCCGTCTCATGATCCGGGCCGCGCTTGGCCGGGAACGCGGGTTGAGAGAGCTGAGCCCTTCCCTCTCCCCCCCGTTGAGGGAAAGAGCGGGGGTATGGGGCGACTACCCGTTGCATCCATGGACAAGCCCTGGGATGACGTGGGTGGGTGGGTTGGTTACAGCGCTTGTGACGCTGCTATCGGTCATCGCGCCAGCCCACACCGAACCCCGTCACGGCCTCTCGAT
>JANNUW010000136.1:0-3167 GCA_031414095.1 Hyphomicrobium sp.
TTTTCGCCTTTGTAGCAACCGCGGACGTTACGCGGGTGGCACGACGTGTTGACAATATTTTGCAGTAATGTGTGTTCTTCAGGCGTACAGTCGCCGAAGTCAGGAGGGACTGGGCAGGAACGGTTCACAGATGGCGGTTCGGACTTCCCGCCTGGCATTAAACCCAAGAAGTCTACTAGTGCTGCGGGACTTCCACCCGCATACCCATACACACTCGGCCCATCGACAAACCCGAGTGGATCGGGCTGGGTGTAGCGGCCGAGTGATGGATCGTAGTGGCGGTTCCAGTTGTAGGCAAGGCCGGCTTCCATTTGGTACCACTGGCCGGGAAAGCGCGCATCGAGCGTCGCGGTGCCGGTCAGCGATTGCGGCGTGCCCCAGGGCGTCCAGACGGCGGTCCAGACAGCAGCCTTGGCGGCGTCGGTCATCTTGATGGGCCGGTGCAGGTGATCTCTTCGCTTGCGCTTCCGATGCCCACCCGCATCCGCGCATGCTCACCCACCACATCACAGGCGAGACAGTGTTGACGGCGTTGACGACGGCGATCGGCCGGTCGACGACGGTGCGCGAGCCCATGGTCGGCGCGATCTGCGTCTCGGGGATCCAGATGTATTCCTTGACCGTGCCGGTGGCACCCGTCGCCCGGTCTGGATCAAGGGCACTGCGAAAAAACCAATGGCCATGCGCCTTGCTGCCATTCGCAAGCCTCAAGCAGCCATCGAGGCGACGCGCGTCAAGCTCGAAGCGGAGGTCCGCTCAAGCGGACGCGCCCTGCAAACCGAAACCGTTATCGCGGCGGCCTGGGTGATCCTCGTCACCTCGCTCGATAAGACCGAGTTCACAACCAAAGCGATTGGCGATCTGTATCGTCTCCGATGGCGCATCGAGATCGCCTTCAAGCGTTTGAAAAGCGGACTTGGATTGGCGCGGCCGCCGGGCGCCGGCCCGGACCTCGCCAAGCCCTATATTCTCTGTCATCTTTTGATGGCGCTGATGACCGAGCCGCTGATCGCGGAGCATCTCGGCGACTCTCCCCGCCGGGCTGCCGCCTGAAAAACGGCGGTTGGCAAGAAGGCGGTGCAGCAAAAAAGAAACGCAATCACGATGAACTCGCCCTGAAGCCACTCAGGAGTCGTGGAGGACACATTACTTAAGAAAAAAACGCTTGTACCCCAAACCAAGGTCATTATCGCCGCCGCAACGAACCCGAAGCAGCGGGCACATAGAATTGCTGATAGTGCAATCAGTCCGATATGCAGACCGTACTGAAGCCGCAAGAAAAGCCGAGACCAAGACCGAGGACTAGCCGATGACAGACCGCAAAAGCTACGTCGACTTTCACGACCACGAGCGCACAAATGCAACGCACGCCTCGATCACCGATCCCGAGGCGCGTCTCAACTTGAAGCCATCGCCTGCTTTACAGCCAAATTTCAATTACATAGGAGTTCGCAGTTTCATCCTGTCCGGAGCGCCATCTCACATGCAATCGCCACTTGTCACCACCGACATCGTTTTGCTCGGCGGCGGGCACGCGCATGTCTTTGTGCTCAAGGCATTCGGCCTGAAGCCGATGCCGGGCGTGCGGCTGACCGTCATTGCCAAAGAACTCGCCGCACCCTACTCGGGCATGCTGCCGGGTTTTGTTGCCGGGCACTACACGCTCGACGACTGCCAGATTGATCTCGTACAGCTCGCGCGGTTTGCTGGCGCCCGCCTCGTTCACGGCGCTGCCGACGGCGTCGATCGCGTTAAAAAGCTCGTAACCGTCGAAGGGCATCCGCCGTTTCGGTACGATTATCTTTCGATCGATGTCGGCATCACGCCGTCCTTGGACGAGATCGAGGGTGCAGCCGAGCACGCCATTGCCGTCAAGCCGGTTTCGATTTTCGCTCCCAAATGGCAGGATCTCGAGCAGCGTGCTTTCGCGGACAACGGTCCTCGCCACATCGTGGCGGTCGGCGGCGGCGCGGCTGGCGTTGAGCTCATATTGGCCGCTAGGTACCGGTTTCGAACGATGGCGGCCCAAGCCGGTCTCGACCCCGCCGCGTTCTCATTTTCGCTCGTCGCTGGCGGCCGCGTGCTACCGAGCCACAGCATCAGGGCGCGGGCTCTAGCGATCGCAGCGCTGCGGCGCGCGAATGTCGCGGTGCTTGAAGACGATCTCGCGGCCAGGCTGAATGCATCGAGCCTCGCATTGGCGAGCGGGCGCAAGATCGAGGCAGATGCGGTGCTCGTGTCAACCAAGGCCACCGCGCCAGATTGGTTAGTTCGCTCCAATCTGCCCTGCGATCCAAACGGATTTCTCGCGACGCGCCCAACATTGCAAGTCATGGGCGACGATGACGTGTTCGCGGTTGGTGATTGCGCCACCGTGCTTGAACATCCACGACCCAAGTCTGGCGTGTTTGCTGTGCGACAAGGGCCTGTGGTCGCGGAAAATCTGCGCCAGCGAGCGTTGGGTGGAGCGGCGCAACCCTTCGTTCCACAGAGCCAATTCTTGTCGTTAATCTCGCTTGGCGAAAAGCGGGCGATTGCGTCCTGGGGACCGTTAGCAGGTGCGGGCAGGTGGGCCTGGGTCCTCAAGGACCGCATCGACCGCAAATTCATGAACACTTTCAATAAGTTGCCGGTCACGCCACCGCGTGATCACGTTGACGCCGGCCGCTAACCAGCGCGATTTTTCACGGGCCCCAGAGTGCAAATCAACGGCACAGCACCCATATGCAATTGATTGAACATCTGAGAATTTCAAGGAGGCGTCGTCGTGGAACACACACTGACCGACAGAGAAAAATATCAAGCGGCAAAATCGCATGTTGCCAAGTTGAAGGGCTTTTACATTCACGCCGGAATTTTTGCGGCCGTGATGACTGGCCTAATCGCTCTCGACTACGCGAAGGGCGGAGTATGGTGGGTCCAATGGCCCTTGATCGGCTGGGGCCTCGGCCTTCTCGGCCACGCCTATCTGACGTTTGCACCAACCAAGAGGACAGGTCCGGGCTGGGAAGAGCGCAAGATTAGAGAAACAATGAAGAACATGTAGGCGACCGGCTTGGCAGGGTCGCCAAGTGGGCGGCGGAACACGCTCGCCGCCCATTTTTGGCCTGATAAGAGATCGTTAGATAAGCTTGGCCATGGCGATGGCCGTATCTGCCATGCGGTTC
>JANNUW010000137.1:0-1195 GCA_031414095.1 Hyphomicrobium sp.
GAACAGCGTCTGCTCGCGGTCTTCCCAGTCGTCGCCCTCGTGCCCCTTAGGCTTTTCAAGGCGGCCTTCAAAAATCAGGCCCTTGGCCCGCAAGGCCTCGATGGCGGCTTTGACCTTGTCGGTTTTGCCCCGCGTTAGCGACGCTTCCGATACGAACACGTCATGCTTGATGTTGAGCGCGGCCAGATCGTCTTTGATCATGCCAAGCATGGCGTCGATCGTGAATTCCCGAACCAGCGGCAGCCACTCGGCTTCCGGCATTGCGAGAAGTTTTTGTCCGTACTTTTCAGCCAGTGCCGCGCCGACCGGCACGAGATAGTCGCCCGGATATAGGCCTTCGGGCATGTCACCGATGGTTTCGCCCAGCGCTTCGCGGCTGCGCAGGAATGCGGACTTTGCCAGCACGTCGACTTGGCCGCCGGCATCGTTGATGTAGTATTCGCGCGTCACGTCGAAGCCAGCGAAGCTCAGCAGGTTGGCGAGCGAATCGCCCAGCACCGCGCCGCGGCAATGGCCGACGTGCATGGGCCCCGTCGGATTGGCCGAGACGTATTCGACATTGACGCGCTCGCCTTTGCCGACGCCGTTGCGGCCGTAGTTTTTGGCGTCCTTCAGAACAAACGTAATGAGCCGCTGCCAAAAAGCCGGCTGCATCGTGAGGTTCACGAAGCCGGGTCCGGCGACGTCGATCTTGGCAAATTCGGGGTCTTGGCTGAGCTTGGCGCTCAACGCGACGGCAATGTCGCGGGGCTTCATCTTCGCTTGCTTGGCCAGCGCGAGCGCAATCGAACAGGCGAAGTCCCCGTGCGCGGGATCGCCCGGCACATCGGCCGTGATCTTAGGCATCACGAGATCGCCCGGCAGCGCACCTTCCGCCACCAGCGCGTCGAGCGCGATCCGTATGCGACCTTCAACATCGGCAAATACGTTCATCTATAAGTTCCCGCAGGTGTCATCCTCGCGCTTGGCGCGAGGATCCATTTTTCGGCATGGTGTAGAGCTGAAAGTAAAAGTCGATGTGGCAGCTTCACACCAAAATCTCCAGTCCACTGTCCTGGCTTGATGGGTCCTCGGGCTTGTCCCACTGCTGTCCGGTTGACAACGCTCCTCCCCAATTACCGTCATGGCCGCGAAGGCGGCCACCCACGACAAGTGTCCGCCAGGGCCGCTGTCGAGGCTCGAAGATAATTGCTGC
>JANNUW010000138.1:0-1072 GCA_031414095.1 Hyphomicrobium sp.
ATGAACAGTGGCATCGCGATCTGCACTTGCTCGACAGGTGCTGCGAACGCTTGCTCCATCGAAAACAAAGCGGGCAGCAAGATGTCAGTCGAAAACGCATTCGACGTCAAAAGCAGGCCGCAGAATATGATCAGGAAGCGGCGTGACATGGGCCGGATTACCAAAGATTCGAGTCGCGGTGCAACGTGACCGCCGCCGGAATGCAGCGCGGCAATACTGTTTGATCCGCTCACATATGGATCACACGGCCATAGGCATCGAGGACGCTCTCATGCATCATTTCCGATAGCGTTGGATGCGGGAACACCGTGTGCATGAGATCTTCCTCGGTGGTCTCGAGTTGCATGGCAACCACAAACCCCTGAACCAATTCCGTGACCTCGGCACCGACCATGTGCGCACCGAGCAATTGACCGGTCTTGGCATCGAAAATCGTCTTGACCATCCCCTCGGGTTCACCCAGCGCGATCGCCTTGCCATTGCCTCGAAACTGGAAGCGTCCGACCTTGATTTCGCGACCACCCTCCTTGGCCTTGGTCTCGGTCAATCCGACCGACGCGATCTGGGGGTGACAATACGTGCAGCCGGGGATCTTGGCCTTGTCCATCGCATGCGTGTGCATGCCTTTGATCGTCTCGACACAGATAACACCTTCATGCTCGGCCTTGTGCGCCAACATTGGCGCCCCCGAAACGTCGCCGATGGCATAGATACCGGCGACGTTCGTGCGCCCCAATCCATCCGTCACAACGCAGCCGCGATCGATCTTCACGCCGAGCTTTTCCAGCCCGATGCCTTCAACATTGCCAACCACGCCGACGGCTGAGATCAACCGTTCCGCGGTTATCGTCTGGGTTTTACCTTCGCCGGAATCGATTATCGCCGTAACACTGTCCGCACCCTTGGAGATCGATGTAACCTTTGCCCCGGTAAGGATTTTCATGCCCTGCTTCTCGAACCGCTTACGAGCGTGGGCGGCAATCTCGGCGTCCTCCACGGGCAAGATTTGCGGCAAAAGCTCGACCACCGTTACTTCGGCGCCCATCGTGCGGTAAAACGAAGCAAACTCGAT
>JANNUW010000139.1:0-2150 GCA_031414095.1 Hyphomicrobium sp.
TGGCGCGACAGGCGATACAGGTCACTCTCGGTCGTCGCCCGCGAAATCACGGGCGCTCACTGGTCCGGCCCTCGGTTCTTCGGCCTGACTTCGAAGAAGGGGGCCGGCGATGGCTGACGCCGATCTGGACGCCGTTCGACCGGCGTTTGCCGATCTGACCGGCTTGTGCGAGGACGCGGCGCTCATCGCGTCGGAGGGGCAAGGCGTCAAGACCCTCGATGGCGGACGCCGTCAATTCAGGTGCATCTCGAAAACGATGGATCGAATCCGCAGGCGCCTCGTCATTCTGGAAGGGCGCCCCAGATGAATCGGCTGAACTGTGCCATCTACACGCGCAAGTCGTCCGACGAAGGGCTCGAGAAGGAGTTCAACTCGCTCGACGCGCAGCGAGAGGCCTGCACTGCCTACGTCCTTAGCCAGAAGCATGCCGGATGGGCGGCACTTCCAGATCTCTACGACGACGGAGGGCTGTCGGGCGGCACCATGGAGCGTCCTGCGCTTCAGCGGCTTCTCACCGATATCGCATCCGGCAAAGTGCAGATTGTCGTTGTCTACAAGGTCGACCGGTTGACGCGGTCGCTCGCTGATTTCGCCAAGATCGTCGATGTGCTGGATTCTCACGGCGCCTCGTTCGTTTCTGTGACGCAGTCGTTCAACACCACAACGTCGATGGGCCGCCTCACGCTCAACATGCTGCTCTCGTTCGCGCAGTTCGAGCGCGAGATCGCGGGCGAACGCATCCGTGACAAGATCGCTGCGTCGAAGGCCAAGGGCATGTGGATGGGCGGCAATGTCCCGCTCGGCTATGACGTCAAGGAGCGAAAGCTGATCGTCAATCAAGCTGAAGCCGAGACGGTGCGCATGATTTTCCGGCGCTACGCGGAACTCGGATCGGTCCGGGTTCTCGCGGAGGAACTTGGTGGGCTTGGAATCGTGAGTAAGCGCCGGGAGGGGGCAGGTGGCGTCCTGGCAGGCGGCAACCGATTGTCTCGTGGCGCACTCTATACTTTACTGCAGAATCCAATCTACCGGGGCGAGATTGGACATCAGGGGAAGGTCTACCCAGGTCAGCACGAAGCAATTGTTGAGACCGAGCACTGGAAACTCGTCGAAGATAAGCTGGCCGGCAACCGACAGGCCCGAGCGCTTGGCGCAACTGCAGAAGAGCCGAGCCTGCTCGCCGGTCTGATCGTGGACGGGGAAGGACACCGCATGACGCCGACGCATGCGGTCAAGAAGGGCCGCCGTTACCGGTATTATGTGTCGACGGCCCTCATAACCGGTACGCGAACTCATCATGACAAGGGCTTGCGCGTGCCGGCAGGCGACGTCGAGGCGCTGGTTCTTGATCGGATTTGTACATTTTTTGCATCGGAACAAGACGTCGGAGAGACGTTGTCAATTTTCGCCCTCGACGCAGCTACGTTTCGCTCGTCACTCAAGAAAGCCGCCGAACTCACTCACGGCTGGGCGGCTTTGCCGTCGATCAAGATTCGCGAACTCGTCCGGTCAATTGTCGAGCGCGTGTGTGTCCGTGTTGATGAAGTTGTCGTCAGCCTCAACCGAAAAGAGATCGCGAAAGTCCTAATTGGTGAAGCATCTCGAGATCTGTCAGGAGAACAGCTTGATACAACTGAACTCCGCGCCGAAGCCAGGCTGCGCCGCGCGGGTAAAGGCATTCGACTGATTGTTGGAGGCGGCCGTGCTGCCAAGCCTGATCGCCAGATGATAGCTCTGCTCAGAAATGCGTATGCGACCCGCGATGCCTTAATGTCAGGACGTGACGCAACCATCGACGCACTCGCGCAGCGGCTCGGCGTCAAGCGGGACTATCTTTCGGCGCACATTCGCCTCACGTATCTCGCGCCGAGCATCGTCAGAGATCTTTTTGAAGGACGCCAGCCTAAGGATCTTACAGCGGCACGCCTCGTCTCACTCTGCAAAGACTTAGCCCACGACTGGCAGCTCCAGCGGGCAGTCCTCGGTGTCGAGACGGCATAGCGCCCCGCGAAGCCCGAAAACGATGCGAGTCTGACCGGCCGAAAAAGGGCGACAGAGATAAAACGGACTACGAGCCGAGGAACGTCGCAGAGAGACGCCGCTGGACGCGCGGACTCCCAAAATGCATGCCGCCAAGGCACGGAAATTGC
>JANNUW010000140.1:0-3927 GCA_031414095.1 Hyphomicrobium sp.
GGTGGCCGAGAAGAATAGCGTTTGACGGCGCGGCGGCAACAGTTTGCAGATCTTTTCGATATCGGGGATGAAGCCCATATCGAGCATACGGTCGGCCTCGTCGATGACGAGAATTTCGACGCCCATGAGCATCAGGCGGCCGCGCTGGAAATGGTCGAGCAGACGGCCGGGGGTCGCGATCAGGACGTCGACGCCGCGGTCCAGCTTTTTGACCTGATCGTCCATCGATACGCCGCCGATGAGCAGCGCCACGTCGAGCTTGTGATTGACGCCGTATTTTTCAAAACTCTGCGCCACCTGGGCTGCAAGTTCGCGCGTGGGGGCGAGAATAAGCGAGCGCGGCATACGGGCACGGGCGCGGCCGGTTTCAAGCCTGCAGATCATGGGCAGCACGAACGACGCCGTCTTGCCGGTGCCCGTCTGGGCAATGCCCAGAACATCCTGGCCGGTCAGGGCCACAGGGATGGCGGCAGCTTGGATAGGGGTCGGGATCGTGTAGCCGGCAGCGTCGATTGCGGCTTGAACTTTGGGGCTGAGGCCAAGATCGGAAAACCGTACTTCCGGGGCAGGCGTGAGGGCAGGGGTATCAGCAGTAGCAAGGCCAGGGTTCTGGCTGGTCATATGTTCCAAAAAGTGGTCTCCATTCGCGTCTGTCTTAGGGCCGCGAGCAAACAGCTCCTGCCGCTGCAACTGTTGCAGCGCGGACGGCGTCGCGGGTGTCGGAACGCAGGGAGATTGGCAAGCCTGAAAAGGGCCAAATCTCGAATGTGCTCTATCAAAAGGAATTAATAAAAATCAATTCCCTGCGTCCAAGCTGTGCGGTTGCTGACACGTCTTCGTCAATTTAGCAAGTAAAAGCCCGGCATAACAGGCCTTTTCAGGATGCGGTGTAACGCTGCATCGGTAAATTGTGGTAATTGACGGCCGGATCATAAGACCCGGCCGCCTTAAATCAGTGCTCAGCTACACTTCATCGGCCATGAAACGGTAGAGCAGCGCGCCTATGACGGCACCGAGGATTGGTGCAACCCAAAACACCCACAGCTGCGACAGCGGCACGCCGCCGGCATAGATCGCTGGACCGAAGCTACGGGCTGGATTGACCGAAGTGTTCGAGACCGGAATCGACATGATATGAATGGCGGTCAACGTCATGCCGATCGACAAGGGCGCAAAGCCCGGGCTCGTATCCTTACGCGTTGACCCAAGGATCACGATCAGGAAGAAGGCGGTCATCACGACCTCGATAATGAACACTTGCGACATGCTCGATTTCAGCATCGACAGTTCGCCAAATCCGTTCGCCGCATAGTTGCCCCCGACGCCCGAGCCGATCAGCGAGAACACGCCGCATGCAGATGCAGCGCCGAGGCACTGGGCAACGATATAGGGCAGCGCGTTCGAGGCTTCGAAACGATTGGCGACGACAAGGCCAACGGTGACGGCCGGGTTATAATGTCCGCCCGAGATGTGACCAATCGAGCGCGCGAGCGCCATCACCGTGAGGCCGATCGAGAATGCGACGCCTAAAATTCCCGACGCGCCGGCTGGTGCCCCAAACGAATAAAATGCGGCGCCCAGTATCGACGCCATAAGCATAAACGTGCCGGTGAACTCGGCCGTAAGCGCTTTCATGTTCATTTTCGACTTCCCCTGTTGTCTTCCCCTGCTTGCGCCCGCTCCTGATGTCCAACCCAGAATCGCGTTGCAAGCGGGCAGAGTATAACACGCGCAATCGCTAACCGTCCGCTGGCGCCGCAACGAAGGTTGCAGCACACAAAAAGTACGACGCGGGTTGAGAGCTTCAGAGAATGAAATCGCCGCCGCTCAGTTGGGCAACATTGCGCACGAGAACCGAGAAGTCGGCGCGGCCATCGCCGTTGACGTCGCCTTCGACGATCACGTGGCGGCCGGCATCCTTGTAATGCAACTCGCCGGCGCGGTGGTGAAAGTCCTGCCCGTCAATAATCTTGAAAGCGTGATTGCCGCCTTTGCGCACGTTCGCATCAAGAGTTGACAGGTCCATGTCGTCGGCGCGGCGCTGGAAGTCGAGGATGGTATCGCGAAACGCCTGTGTGCGGCCGCTGTCGGCAAACGCGTTGTAGTCGAAATCATCGGCACCGCGCCCGCCGCGCAGGACGTCGCCGCCGCGGCCGCCGGTCAGCGTATTGCTGGCGGCATCGCCCGTGAGCCAGTCCCCAAAGCGCGAACCAACGAGAGCCTCGACGAACACGAACGCGTCTCCCACAGCCTCGCCGCGCGCGCCGCCCGACACCAGCGAGACGATCACACGGGCGTTGGCCGTCGCATAGCTTGCCGTGTCGAAACCCGCGCCGCCGTCGAACAGGTCGGAGCCATCGCCGCCGTCGAGGAGGTCTGCGCCGCTGCCGCCGAACATCTGGTCGTTGCCCACGCCTCCAACCAGCACATCATCGCCAGCGCCGCCGCGCAGTTCGTCGTTGCCCGCATCGCCATAGAGCGCATCGTTGCCGTCAGTTGAAGCCGAGGACGGATCGAGGCGGAAGATGCTGCCGGTGATGCTGACGACATAAAGTGCGCCGCTGGCGTCGAGACCGAACGATGAGATCAATTCGATGCCGCCGACCGCCCCGACGATGCGGTCTGTCAGTTCGACAACCTCATTTCGGCCGGGCAAGTATGAGAAAAAGCGGCCCGACACGAAGTCGGCGAAAACGTAGTCGCCCTGGAGGCCCGGCGCGGGTCCGTGATAAACATAGCCGCCCGTGATCGATTGGCCAGTCGCGTGCGTGTATTCGAAAATGGGTGCCGTAAACCCGGCGGTCGACCCGGCAAAGTTTGGCCGCGTGCCTTCGAGGATGCGCCAGCCGAAGTTCTGCCCGCCGGCACTCGCCGCCGCGATGACGTCGACTTCCTCTAGCGCGCCTTGTCCGACGTCGCCGATCCACAGATCGCCCGTCGCGTTGTCGACCGTCATGCGCCAGGGATTGCGCACGCCGAGCGCAAAGATTTCGACGGCGCCAGCCGAGGCTGCAAACGGATTGCTGGCGGGGATCGCGTAGTTGCGGGCATTGTCGGAGGGAAAACCATCGGTATCGACGTCGATGCGCAGAATTTTGCCGAGCAGAGTGTTGGGATTTTGGGAATTGTTGGAGGGGTCGTTGGCCCCGCCGCCATCTCCCGTCGAGATGTAGAGATAGCCATCGAGGCCGAAGGCGAGGGACCCGCCGTTGTGGTTGTCGAAGGCGGGGTGCGGGATTGTGATGACCGCGCGCGCGGCCGGATCTGCAACCAACGGGTCGGCGAGCGAGCGCTGGTATTCGGTGACGGCAATGCTGCCAGCCGGGTCAGTCATAAAAACGAAGAAGCGGCCGTTCACGGCGTAATCTGGATGGAACGCCAAATTGAGCAGCCCGCGTTCTCCCGAGGTCGATAAGTCAGAGGCGGGGATATCATGGAACGTCGTCTGCGCGCCCGTCCCGAGGTCGACCCGCACGATGCGACCGCTCGATTTTTCAGTCACGTAAAGCCCGTCGGGATCGCCCGGCGCTGCGCCCGCAAACGTCGGCTCGCCAAGTCCGCTGGCGACGAGTGTCGCCTGGATGAGCCCCGACTGCGGGTCTGCATCGGCGGCGCTATGGCCGTAGATCACATCATCGCCGGGCGTGCCGACAAGTGTCTGACTGCCGTCGCCGCCGGAAATGATCATGGTTGGCCCTCTGGTGTACACTGTGCCCTTAACCCTAACGCGCATGCGGGTCACTCAGTTCATTAGTCTGATCGACCCGCCTCTTTGCACACCCTTCCCCCATTCTTGGGTTTCCATAGACGGCGTACGCATGACGAGCGATCTCGTGGGGCGATATTGGGAACATCGTGAGCGGGTGCACGAAGGTTTCACGAAGCGTTACGGCATTGATAGACTTGTCTACCACGAGGAACATGACG
>JANNUW010000141.1:0-4747 GCA_031414095.1 Hyphomicrobium sp.
AAATTCCACCGATTGATCGGCCGTCATGAAGTGGTCGCGGTCAAGCGTGCGTTCGATCGTCTCGTAGGGTTTGCCAGTGTGCTTGACGTACATTTCGTTCAGGCGGCGCTTCATCTTGACGATGTCTTCCGCGTGTCGCTCAATGTCGGACGCCTGCCCCGAAAAGCCGCCGGAGGGCTGATGCACCATGATACGCGCGTTCGCGAGGGCGAAGCGCATGTCTTTGGCCCCAGCGCACAGGAGCAGCGAGCCCATGGAGGCAGCCTGACCGATACACAGGGTGGCAATGGCGGGCTTGACGAACTGCATCGTGTCGTAGATCGCCATGCCGCTGGTTACAACGCCGCCGGGCGAGTTGATATACATGGAAATTTCTTTCTTGGGGTTCTCCGATTCCAGAAACAGAAGCTGCATGCAGATCGATGTCGCCATGTGGTCTTCGACGGGACCGGTGACGAAAATGATGCGTTCTTTGAGAAGCCGCGAGGGCAGATCGTAACCGCGCTCGCCGCGCGCTGTCTGCTCGACCACCATCGGCCAGAACGTATTCGTCAAGGTGGCGACGGGATCACGCATCGTGTCAATTCTCCATTATAGATCTTCAGGCGTCGCGACGCCTAGCAAAGACAAGTGCCCAAAACCACTAAGTCCTGGGCTGCTTTGCGAATCGCTGCGCTCGTTCGCCGAAGGATTGACCGCCGCAGGGGCCGAGAGCAAGCGCCAGAGGAACGCAGTCCACACACCCCTACGCGCTCAAAGGACTTAATGTGCGTTGGTCGCGGCGGCAAGAGCTTGACCATCTCTGGCCTGCGTCAAACTGAATGCCGGCGGCCCAAGTGAAGGCCGTGCAGTTACGACTGTGTAACCTCTTCGACCTGGGCCAGAAGCTCCTCGCGCGTGACCTTCTTTTCAGCCGGTTTGGCAGCGTTGATGATGAAGTCGACGACCTTGTCTTCAAAAATCGGCGCGCGCAATTCTTGCAGGGCTCCCGGCGTCTTTTCGAAATACTGATAGACGAACTTTTCCTGACCAGGATGGCGGCGGGCTTGCTCCATCAAAGCGCGGCGCAACTCGTCCTGCGTCACCTCGATGCGGTTTTTGTCACCGATTTCACCGACGACAAGACCCAGGCGCACGCGGCGCTCGGCAATGGCGCGGTATTCGGTTTTCGCTTCATCCTCGCTCTTGCCTTCATCGGCGACGGTCTTGCCCTGTTGCGCGAGGCTTTGCGTCAGCTGATTCCAGATCATATCGAATTCACGCGCCACGAGCGACGGCGGCAATTCGAAATCGTGTGCCTTTTCAAGGGCGTCGAGCAACTCGCGCTTGAGCTTCATGCGCGCTGCGCCGTCGAGTTCGCTCTTGATTTGAGCCGAAACCAGCTCTTTCAAGTTGTCGAGGCCTTCAGCACCCAGATTCTTGGCGAACTCCTCATCGACCACAGGCGTCGTCGGCTTCTCGACCTTCTTGACCGAAACCGAGAACACAGCGTCTTTGCTCGCGAGATCCTTGACCGGATAAGCATCGGGGAAGCGGCCCTTCACATCGAGCGACTGGCCGGCCTTGGAGTCGATCAGGCCTTCTTCGAAACCGGGAATAAAGTTGGCGTTGCCGAGCACGAGGCTCAGATCATTGCCAGCACCGCCATCGAAAGCGAGGCCGTCGATGCTACCCTTGTAGTCGATGGTGACGCGATCACCCAAGGCGGCGGACGCGCCCTCTTCTTCCGTGAATACGACATTGCGTTCGGCGAGCTGCGCCAAGGCTTTGTCGAGTGAAGCCTGGTCGACGTCGCAAACGAGGCGCTCGAGATTGAGCTTTTCGAAGTCGGCGATTTTGATTTCGGGCAGGACCTCGAAACTCATTTCGTACGACAGATCGGCCTTGCCGGCGAAGACCTGCTCGATCTCGGAATCCTTGGCGAGTTCGATCTCGGGTACCGCAGCGGCGCGTTCCTGGCGTTCTTTGATAGCCTTCGAGCTCGTGTCGCGGATGGTCTCCTGCAGCACTTCGCCCATCAACGAGCGGCCATAGACCTTGCGGATATGGTCGACGGGGACTTTGCCCTTGCGAAAGCCCTTAACCTGAACGGTATTTTTGAGTTCGCCCAGGCGGGCTGACATGCGGTCGCCGATTTCCGCGGCCCCCACAACCACCTTCAGCTTGCGTTTCAAGCCGTCCGAACTGCTTTCTGTGATCTGCATAGGGGGAAGAGCCTTCACTATTTTGAATTGCGTCGCTGTAGCCGGTCGAGGACGAAGCCTCAAGTCTTGTCAATTTATACGCAGATATTCAAGACGTTAGAGCCAAGTATCCGCGTTGCCGATCGGCCTCCGGTCATGGGCTGCTGGTGCGGACGGAGGGACTCGAACCCCCACAGCCAAGGCCACCAGAACCTAAATCTGGCGTGTCTACCAATTCCACCACGCCCGCTGGCAACCTGCCGGAGGTTCGTTTCCGTCGCGTCGTTGCAATTAAACACCAAAACCGCGCCGGGAAACGAAAGTGGCAGTTGTATACAAGGCCGTGGCGGCCAAGATCAACGGCCAAGTTGAGCTTTCGCGAATATGCCTAAGTTCAGCTCCGGCCGCGTACATTTGATTGCCATGCACAGCAAAAAGGCCGGATTTTCATCCGGCCTTTCAATAAATCGAGCAACCGTCGGGAAACTCACCAGCCTACTTCATGGCTTCGTAGCTGTCCGAGCCGCCAAAGTGGTAGCGCAGGCCGACCTTGATTTCGTGAGCATCGAGGTCATCGATGTTGACGCGCGGATTGATGTAGCCGGCCGTGTCGCTGCGCTCGGACGTCGCCTTGCCCATGTCGAGGTATCGGTAACCGACGTCCAGAACGGTGCTGTGCGAAAGCTGATAGCCGACGCCGGCCATCAGCGACCAGGCAAACGCGATGTCCTTGTCGCCGTGGATTTGGTTCGTCAGTGCCGGATTTTCCGTGAAGTAAACGTCGTCGACGATGTTGTAGGCGATGCCGATGCCAGCGCCCACGTAAGGCGTGAAACCACCGAAATTACCGAGATCCTTGTAGCCGTTCACCATCAAAGTGTAGCTGGTGATGTTGGTGTGGAGCGGGTCGTTCAGAGGCAGCGGGCCAACGGGATTCCAAAGGCCGGGCTCGCCGTCGTATTTACGGTCACCGTGGTAGCCGAGCATGACTTCGCCACGAAAACCGCGCGAGCCCGAGCCGCAACCGGCGCCGCCTTCGATCAGCCAGGTGTTTTCCATGTTGAGGGCAATCACTTCATCGGTGATCAGATTGCCGTTGGCGGCATTGGTGACGGGCCAGGTGACATCCGGGTCGCCCGAGAACGAGTAACCGGCATCGCCGCGGATGTAACAGTTGCCAGCCGCCGCCATCATCGGCGCAGCGTAGCCGTCTTTGATGGAGCCGCCGTAGTTGCCAAGGTCAGCAGCCTGCGCCGGAGTAGCGATGAGACCGGCGCATACCAGGCCCGCCAAAGCCAGGCCGAGCTGTGTCTGATTTTTCATAATCGTTGTCCTCTGAACTAAGCGCGTGGCTCTTTCGAGCCTCGCACCATGATGTGCAGATGAGACAATGCGGCGTTGCCGTTAATTTGGGGTAAATCGCCGTCTCAAATTGAGACAGACGGCTCGTCGGAGTGCGGCCCCGGTTGTTCGGGCGGGTTTTCGAGCCGCTCTTTGCGCCGGGCGCTGAAGCTGCGCACCAGCACGTAGAACACCGGCGTGAAGATGAGACCAAACAGCGTCACGCCGAGCATGCCCGAAAACACCGCGGTGCCGAGTGACTGGCGCAGCTCGGCCCCCGCACCACTCGCGAACACCAGCGGCACCACGCCCAAGATAAACGCGAGCGACGTCATCAGAATGGGGCGTAGCCGCGTGCGCGCGGCCGAGACGGCGGCGTCGAACCTGTTTTGCCCGGCGTCTTCCGCCTGCTTTGCGAACTCGACAATAAGAATGGCGTTCTTGGCCGCCAAACCGACCAGCACCACGAGGCCGATCTCCACCAGAATGTTGCGATCGAGCCCGCGCATGTTGACGCCGATCATGGCGGCCAGAATGCACATCGGCACGATCAGGATGACCGCCAACGGCAACAGCCAGCTTTCATAAAGCGCCGCCAACAGCAGGAACACGAACACCACGGCAAGACCAAAGGCGAGCGACGCCGTGCTGCCGGCAAGCTTTTCTTGAAGCGCAATCTCGGTCCATTCGAAACCAAGCCCTGATGGCAGCTTTTCAGCGGCGATCTTTTCGATAGCAGCAATGCCCTGACCCGATGAATAGCCGCGTGCCAAGCCCATCTGGATTTCGGCTGCGGGATAAAGATTGTACCGCGGCACGCGGTAGGCGCTCGTCGTGTCGCTGAAGGTGGCAACGGCGCCGAGCGGGACCATGTCGCCGTTGACGTTGCGCGTCTCCAGGTTTGCCACATCGCTGAGCGACAGACGGAAGGGGTTATCGGCCTGCGCCGTGACGCGGTAGGTGCGGCCCAGAATGTTAAAGTCGTTGACGAAGGCCGAGCCCATGTAAATCGACAGCGTCTCGAAAATCCGATTGATCGGCACGCCGAGCTGTTCGGCCTTGGTGCGGTCGATGTCGGCGAAAATTTGTGGCGTGCGCGTATTGAACAGCGTGAAGGGCTGGACGAGCCCCTGAACTTGCGCGGCCGAGCCCGCGACCGAGAACGCTGCGCCCTCGAGCGCCTGCAGGCCGCGGCCCGAGCGGTCCTGCACGTAGCCTTTAAG
>JANNUW010000142.1:0-1432 GCA_031414095.1 Hyphomicrobium sp.
GCTGTTCGCGACCCGACCAAGCCAACTCGGAGCGCCGCCACTCAAGCCGATGTGACCCCGCCCTACTTCACGGACGACTAGCGTCTTTCCGAGATTAACGGAATCGCGAGGGATTCCCAAATCAGCGAATGTCTGATTCAAGCTGCATGCTGGAGACGGAGGCCAGCATGCATGGCTCGACCCTATTCCCTCGATCTGCGTGAGCGTGTCGTCGCGCTGGTGAACGATGGCATGACGTGCCGTGAAGTGGCGGAGCTGACCAACGTGGTGGCCTCGACGGTCGTCAAGTGGAGCGGCCGCGAGCGCGCGACGGGTAGCCCGGCGGCGAAGCCCATGGGTGGCAAGCGACCCTATCTTCTGGAGGGGCATCGCGACTGGCTGCTCGGGCGGATCACCGACAAGCCGGATCTGACGCTGCATGCGCTTCTCGATGGACTGGCGCAGCGTGATGTCGTGGTCTCGTGCGACACACTCTGGCGTTTCCTCAAGCGTGAAGGCATCAGCTTTAAAAAAAACCGTGCACGCCTCTGAGCAGGAGCGTCCAGATGTGGCGCGCCGCCGGCGGTGGTGGCGGCGAATCCAGCCCGGCCTGGCGCCCGAACGTCTCGTATTCATCGATGAAACGTGGACCAAGACGAATATGACGCGGACGCGCGGCTGGTGGCGGCGCGGCGAGCCGTTGATGGCGAAAGTTCCGCATGGCCATTGGCAGACGACGACGTTCCTCGCGGCTCTGCGGCACGACGGAATTACGGCGCCACTGGTGATCGATGGACCGATCAACGGCGAGAGCTTCAAGGCCTATGTCGAGCAATTCCTCGTTCCGACGCTGAAACCTGGCGACGTCGTCATCATGGACAATCTGGGCTCGCACAAAGGCGGAGACATCAGAAAAGCGATCCGAGCAGCTGGCGCGCGTCTGATGTTCCTGCCGCCCTACTCGCCCGATCTCAACCCCATCGAGCAGGTCTTCGCCAAGCTCAAGACCCTGCTGCGCAAAGCCGAAGAGCGCACTGTTGAAGCCGTGTGGCGACGGATCGGCTGCCTGCTCCAACTCTTCTCGCCCACCGAATGCGCCAATTACATTCGGCACGCAGGTTACGGTTCCAACTAAGTCGGAAAGACTCTAGCTGCCGGTTGGGTAGGGTAACCTCGCAATCGGCGGCCCAACCGGCTACCCTGGCGGCCACCAAAGATGTCCAACACTATGGTTCGTTTGGCGATTACGTCATTCCCTGACTCAGAGCGCGCAGCGGACGGGTCGATCAGGATGAACGGCTCGGTGCTTTTCGAGACCGCCGCAGAGGCGCTCGCGCTCTCCGACGTCGAAGAACACGAGGATGTCGACACGATCGGCGGGCTCGTCCTGAAGAAGCTCGGGAGGCAACCCAAGCGCGGCGACGAAGTCGAGGTGGGGGACTACCGCGCGATC
>JANNUW010000143.1:0-2801 GCA_031414095.1 Hyphomicrobium sp.
CATGGTTGGGTCGATGCTCGACAGGCTCGGCAATCCTCTGGCTTGATGCGGGGCCAAGCTAGGGATTGAGGGTTAACCATTGGTTGCCAGGAGCCCTCTGAATGGCAATGTCAGTTTGAACATCACTGTCATGTCATGAACATCGGCTGTGCTTTGTCAGATTTCCACTCAATTGCGGACGAGAAGTTCGAGCGGCTAACCTGGCGCGATAGGCCAGGAGCGGAAACGACTCTTGTGCCACTAATGGTATGCTCATGATTCAATACCGGACAAAGAGTGGTCGTCTGGATCTGATTGGTTGGTCATGCGAGGCTGTTCAGTTTCAGACTACATGGAGCAAGAGCGCCATCCGGGCCGCACCTACATCAGTTTCGGTTACTTCAGCGGCTTCAATCAACCCGCGAGAATGGATAATTCAAACTGTCGAGAAGCAGAATATATTCGTTTTCTTTGGCTTTTGTGCCGCCCGGATTGCGCAGAACTTCGCTGCAGAAGAACGTTGATGACCAAACCAGGCAGAGTTGGTCATCTTTCACGTGAGCGCTGCCGCTGCCGACTGACCAGTCGCCATAGGCCATGGCCGAGCCGCCATCCGCCGAAATGAAAGCCCCGTGTTCCGAGGCGCCGTAATCACTCCAGCCATGGATACGGTGGCCGAAGACCAGGGCATCAATCTCAGCACCTGTCAGCCGTTGGCCGTCAAACGCCTTGTCTGTGAAATCATATGGTATCTCGATCTTGCGAAGGCCTTGGAGCAGCCGGGTCCGCCCGGGAACTTTGAACAGTATCTCTTGATCATCTCCCCGCAACATCTCCATAACGAAGGGAAGTCCTCCCGCCCTGACGCGCGCTGCACTGAAGGCTGCCGCCATCGCATTGGCCTCTGCGAGCTTGCCGCTCAGGGCTTGGGCGGACGCCAGACAGAGTCGCAGCAATGGCAGGTCCGGATTCAACTGCAGCGCTTCTTCAAAGGTTCTGATGGCTTCCGGCAGCCGGTCTTGCGCAAACAGTGCCAGACCCTTGTAGTAAACGAAGACGGCGGGGTAACGCGGATCAAGCTGCATCGCTTTCGCTATTTGCTTTTCCGCTTCAGCAGGCCGTCCGGCCCAGATTGACGTATATGCTTGGTCGGCATAGCTCCAGGAATCGCTGGGATCAAGATCGATTGCAGCGGCAAACTCCTTGAGTGCGTCGTCATACCAGCCACGTTCACGAGAGATGTTGCCCGCCACCTGGTGTGAGGTGGATGTCGGGCGGGCCATGGCGAGTTTGAGATAGCGCTGAGCGGTTCTGAAGGCACGGTCCGGTGATATTCCCAGGCTCCGAGTCCATTTCTGGTCATAGCTGCGGAAATACACCATGGCGAGAGCAGCATTGGCACGCCCGTAGTCAGGGTCTAATTCTGTTGCCCTCTCGAAATGGGGGATCGCCTTCTTGTAATCCTCCGGCGTTGTTTTCTGATAGTGCTCCCATCCACGCAAAAACGCATCGTAGGCTGCGGGCACTGTCGTATCGCGGCGGCCCAGCGCCGCCTGTTCGCTTCCTGTCAGCTGCATGGCCAAGGCTTCGACCACGGCCTTGGTCACCCGGTCTTGCAGTGCGAAAATATCCGCATAAACGCCATCGTAGCGTTCGGCCCACTGCTGGGAACCGGTTATACCATCAACCAATTGCACATTGATCCGCACCTGGCCGTCGGCACGCCTGACACTGCCATCAAGCACATAGCGGACGCCCAGCTCACGCGCCACCAGACGCGCATCGGTGGGCTTGCCCCTGTAAGCAAATGAGGAATTTCGTGCGATCACGAAGACGCCGGGCAGACGCGAGATATCTGTCAGCAGATCTTCTGCAATGCCGTCAGCGAAGAACGCCTGTTGCGGATCGTCGCTGAGATTTTCAAAAGGCAAGACTGCAATCGACGGACGCAGGATTGGCTCTTGTGACGTGCGGTTGAGCAACAGCAAACCTGCACCAAGGGCCACCGCAACCGCGATGGCGACTACAAAAGCGATCCACGACTTCCCGACGGGATTTGCATCCTGCGTGGCAGGCTCGAAGACATATCCACGCTTGGGCACTGTCTTGATGATTGCGTGCTTGTCGTCCCCAAGTGCCTTGCGGATTTCGGTGACACACTGCACCAGACTGTCATCAGTCACCGCGATGTTGGGCCACACGGCGGCCATGATTTCGTCCTTGGCGACAAGAACACCCGGTTTTGCAGCCAGCAGCCGCAGAATCGCCAGCGACTGCGGACGGAGCGCGACTGCGGCATTCCTGCCATCAGACACCGTTCCCCGCGTCAGATCGGCCGCACGGCCATTGACACGGATGATGGTGGAGCCAACCGCCGTCATCTTCAAACTCCAAGCCTTAGCCACGCAAGACTACGTCACCGGAACCGCGCCAGCAAGCGGCCTGATCCCGCGGGTTTCGCGGGATTTTCGGGTTTTCTTCGCGGCAATTCGGCTCATGTTCGGGACTTTTCTGACGCGTGCCTGCCAGCATGGTCCGCACCGGTACAGAGGCAAACCACCGGCACAAAGACACTTCAGGAGGAAACAATGAAACACTTTTCGGCACTGGCGATCGCCACATGCCTGCTGACCGGCGGCACCCACGCTGTACAGACCCGGGCATTGCACGGCCTGTTTTGCAATACAGAAGCCCAGGCGCGGGACGTTCTGGAGCACTATGGTTCAAACATGTCGCTTCATGCTGCTGTCGCCAACATCAACCAAGGAGCGGTCAACTGTGTGGTGGCAGACAGAATCCAATATGTCGTCTCACAGCCTCTC
>JANNUW010000144.1:0-1732 GCA_031414095.1 Hyphomicrobium sp.
CGCGCGATGGTGTAGAGCGCATCGCCCGATTGCACGGTGTAACTGCCCTTCCAGTCGGCTGGCAGATCGACAGGTGCGGGCGCCACAACGGGCGCAGCCGCGGTGCGCGTCAGCGGCTTGATACCAGCGCGGTTGATCGGCAGATTGAGCTTTTGGCCGGGTTTTAGATTTGGACCGGTGAGACCGTTCAACGACATCAGTTCCGACACCGCCACCTGATGGCGCTTCGAAAGTTTGAACAGCGTATCGCCCGGCTGAACTTCGATGAGTTCGCCCTTGGCTGCCGCCTCGGCGGGTGCTGATGCCGGCGCAGCGGCCGAAGTTGCAGGCGCGGCTGGGCGCTGCACATCGGGCAACGCGGCCATCGTCACGCCGGCAGATTTGTTGGTGGAAGTCTGGCGGACCGAAGGAGACGGGATGTACGCGCCACCGTCCGAATATTTGCCTGTCGGCTGTGACGCCGCCGGCGATACCGGGCTGTCATCACCCAGCAAATTCGAGCGCGACCGGACAGGCTCGGACGGCGTCGGCAGCGAGGCCGTCGTCGTGCGATCGTTGAGGGCGTTATGTCCGAAGTCGAAGCGCGCGACGTCTGCGCTGCAGCCGCCAAGGGCCAAGGTTGAAACGGCCAGGACACCTAGTCCCCGATGACCGATCAATTGCACCGCTCGCTGAGTGGCAGACCGGAATGGATTACGCATAAACACATTAGTACCCATGATACGCACCTCACTACCCACGCTCAATTAACCTTTAACCGGTTAAGAGGCCGTTAACGGCGCATGAGCAATTTCCCTGGTTAAAGTTCCGGTTTCTTCACCGGTTCCGGTCAACGCACGCAAAACACGAGTTTTTTTATAGGCGATGGACGTGAGAGCTCACGCCGCAAGCCATATGTGTAGTGAGCGATTGTGCGGGGATGTAGGAGGAATTGCGGAGGATTTAGGTCAAATGCGCTGGGCGAGAGGAATGTTTTTCCCAAACAGAGACGCGAGCCCCGCGCGCGCGGGTTCGAGTGTCATGTTCATCGACAGCGGTGTGACCGAGATCTGATTGTCGGCAATTGCGCGTAGATCCGAGCCCGCCGGCGGGTCCGAACGGCGGCGTTCGAAGCCAACCCAGAAGTAGGGGTCGCCCCACGTATCCCGGCGTTCTTCCAGATGCAGCCCGCCCTGATCGCGGCGGCCCTGGAACGTAATGGCGACGCCGTTGACCTTATCGGGCGGGGCGTCGGGAAAGTTGACGTTCATCAGCATGCCCGGCTCCCACTCGGCTTGCATTAGCGTCGTTATGAGGCCGGGCCCGTGATCGAGTGGCGTCTGCCAGTGTTCGCGGCCCTCCACATCGAAGCCGGTGGTCAGGCTGAAGGCGATCGAGCGCACGCCGAGCAACGTGCCCT
Organism: Hyphomicrobium sp.; assembly: GCA_031414095.1. GTDB lineage: Bacteria > Pseudomonadota > Alphaproteobacteria > Rhizobiales > Hyphomicrobiaceae > JANNFX01. The sequence continues at coordinate 1,400 of JANNUW010000144.1, forward strand.
CCATGGCACCCGCGATGGTGCCCGAATAGGTCACGTCTTCGGCGAGGTTGGCGCCATGATTGACCCCCGACAACACGAGATCGGGCGGGTTGTCTTTGAGCACGTGGCGCACGCCCATGATCACGCAATCGGCCGGTGCACCGCGCACGGCATAAGCGCGCTCGCCGATGACGCGGTAGCGCAGCGGCACCGGCAGCGTGAGCGCGTGCGAGGCACCCGACTGGTTCATTTCCGGCGCCACGATCCACACGTCATCCGTCAGCGCCTTGGCGATGCGATGCAACGTCGAAAGCCCATGCGCGCCCGCGCCGTCGTCGTTGGTGATGAGGATGC
>JANNUW010000145.1:0-3163 GCA_031414095.1 Hyphomicrobium sp.
CGGTGCGTCGTCTTGTGCCAATCGAGCATGGCGAGTGTTTCCGGCGAGAGCTCAAACTCTAGGTCGGCCTCATTCTTCACGTCCTCCTTGGGGATGAAGAGATGCGTCCTGTTGCCGACCTTGATGAAGTTGCGGTCCAAATGCAGTTGACACAAATTGCCGAGGCGCAGCGGCGCATTCAAAAGTATTTCAATCGCCATGGCCGCCGTGCTGAGCCCCTTCATCCGCGCATTGGCTGACTTGGCTGTTTCCAGATGGCGGCGGATGGTGCGTGGCAGGTTGGCAATGGCCTGCAGATTTTCCGGGGAATCGAAAGGACGCAGACGGTCACGGTTCTTGTCGCTCATGCCTTGCTCTGGTGGTGCGAGCTTGCTGACAATCCGAGACATGGCGGACAAGGTGGCGTCATCAGCCTTGAGCCAATGGTGCGCGATCTGCCTCAGGCTGGCCGCCAGATTCCGCAGCGTGCGGCTGGGCTTTGATCCGCCTCGTTCGTGTAACCACTTCAGGCCGAGCTTGTAGTTGTCGGGTGTCAGGCAAGCGGCAAGCGACGTCAAGGTCTGCGGGTCAATGCCTTTGTGAACGAGCGCCGCCGCAAAGCTCCGAAGCTCGTGGGCGCGCAGCTTGAGAGTTGCGGGACGAAGCGGGCGTGTCGGGCCATCCTCACTTAGGTCTTTCCCGGCCAAACGGTCGAGGAACCTGTCAACGTCAGCCTTGAGGCTTGCCGGGTACACATCCCAAGGCAGACTGTAGACATTCGGAATGAGTGCCGATTCCAACACGATCAGCGGCCAAGAGGGGCAAGCCTGCCGCATGCGCTCCCACGACTGGCGTGTTGCGTTCCAGGAGAGATCAGACCTGCCGAGGAGAGCGTCGGAGTGAAGTTCGCTCTTGAACTGCTCCAGATCAGCAAGGTTGACAGTGTGCGGCGTGATGTTCTTCGCCGACAGCCAGTGGAATAAGCGGCCAAGCCGCAGCCTGCAGGACCCGACCTTGCGGGCCTCCACCGCCAATGCCTCCCATTCCGGCAAGACAGGTGAGGAGCTTGCACCTGGCATCACCGGCCCGGCCAGCTTCAGCGCGGAGCGCAGCAGGCTCCGGCTGTTGGCCCAGCGCCCTGCCGATACCCCGAGACTGAGGTGCGATATGCCGTCGAGGCGGCGGCCAATGGCACGGGGGTCAGCCGCGATGAGTTGCGGCTCAAAACCAAGCACCTTGGCCGCCAGGCGCACCGCTGAGCGCAGGTCCTGCTTGCGCTTGCCTGTAAGTTCCTCCTGGTTATCAATGGCACCGAGAACATCCTGGAGAGTGGCACGTGAAGGGGATTGTGTGGTCATATTATGCCTCGTTATGACAGGTGATGACTGGAGTCCAAAAACGTGAAGAGGTAGTGGTATCATATGACACCAATGACCCCCTGACCTCTTCACGTGGCATTGAAGTTGCTTGCTTTTTGTCTCTCCCTGTCATTTCCTGTCCTCCCCCGTCAGGAAGGCCTTCAGCGCCTTTTCACTGACTCTCACGGCCCTGCCGATGCGGACGACCGTGAGGTCGCCATTGGCCACCAGGCGATGGATGGTGCGGGCACTGACCTGTAGGCGATCCGCCACATTCCTGATGGTTAGAAGCGGAAGTACCGCAGACGAATTGGCCTCCGGCAGGTTAGTGGCCTTGGTCTTGATCATCGGAGTTCTCCGGGGGAACAAGAGTTGCTTTTTCACCGACAAGCCACTCGGCTGCCGCCTCGCGCGCCAAAAGGCGCACCAGGTCAATGATGACGTGATGTTTGGAGGCAGCCGAATGGTCACGTGGAACCGCGGAGCGAAGGTGGCCGTCACCCTTGCGCTTCTTCCGGGGTATTGCCCCCGGGCCATGGTCGCGATTCGACTGCATGGCACTTTAAATGACAGCAATTGCCCCTTTTGAGATGGCAGGAACTGCCCCCGATTTTACGTGGGGATTTTCTCCATGTCATGCCGCAATGTAGGTCAACCTATTGTTTTGGTGGAGTTTTCCTTCTCCTTGAGGGCGCGAATTTCTGCTTCCTCGGCTTTCGCTTGTGGGATTGGCCGCCATCACCATGGGGTTCATCATCTTGTTTATGGCGATGACGCGCGCCAAAGGAGCTCCTGTGATGTTTCAGACCCTCCCTCAGGAGGTGTTCCCAGGAATACTCGGCATTGAGCTTAAGGCTCTCGAAGACGCCGGCACAAAATCGTGAGAAAGGCCCGTTATCAGTCCATGCGGCCTTCCGTTGAAGTGTCCACTCAAAATGATCTGCAAGTTGCATGATGAGTGCTATTTCGAGCGGTACTTTCAGAGGTGCTCCGGAAGGAATCCTCTTCTCCTCCAAGCGCACGGCAATCTTTGAACCCTTGATCAATCGTGTCAGCGGCCACGATCCGGCGTTAAGAAGGTATGAGCGCTTGAGCCGCCGCTGGTTGTATTTGTCCATGTTGCCAGACGCCTTGATGTATTCAGAGCGAAGGTTTGCCGGCAGAAGTTCCTTTGTTGCTTCGGTTGTCAGCAGTCTGCCCAATTACTCGGTAGTTTCGAGTTCAAGAAGTGGTCCTGCCAAATCCCAGTTGCGCTCGACAGCATCACGCAGGTTTTCGAGTGCTTTTCTGATCTCGCGAAGCGCCGCTCCTTGTTCTGCGCGTCTGGGGAGCTTTTCGACTTTGCCGGCGCTCTCGTTTGCGCGTTCCACGCATTTGATGAGGTTCTGCTCGAAATACAAAAGCTGACCTTGGACAAGTTCGGCGACCTCAGTGGAATTCAGGCTCTCACGGTAAGAAAGTGCATCCACGATTTCTTGCGCTGCTTTCCTGTGGCCGTGTTTCTTGCATATCTCACCAGCTGCTTCCTGCGTGAGGATCAGGACCTTGGGAGTTTTGTTTTGCCGAGACTTGTTGTTTGACATGCACCCAGATTAGCAGCGATGCGTAGGTCGCGCTGGAACAATTTCCCCTGGCAGAATCGCCGACGGTAGGTGGGCGAGGCAAGTCAACGCCTGATCGCTGAGCTGACATTCAACTGACGATGTCCGCTTTCTGCAAAGACCCGTCTGCTTATGGAGGCCAAGCCGACATGGGCTGATGATTGCACTTGGTCTCCTGTTGACCCACTGCAGACATCACGGCTTTGGCGGATCGCCGAAGCCATT